>WGAE01000042.1 GCA_015489185.1 Campylobacterales bacterium | reverse complement strand
AAAGTAGAGATAGAGGCTTTCCAGGTATCGGTAAATGGGCGTTTGGGTAAAAGAAAAGCCCATTGCGAAGTTAAAGTTATTCTCTTCGTCGAAGAGATCAAGCAGTTCGGCATTTGCGGGTTTCGGCAGTATTACCGCAATCTCTTCGGGATTGTATCCCTCTTCAATAAAATCGAAAATCTTTTTTTTGACAAATGCAATCTCTTCAAGCGGCGATTTTTGCGCCTGAATGTCGTAACGTGTTTTTTGTCGCGGCGTTTTGGCTTCATGAACGATTGTCATTTTCGAAAAGTCGATGACATAACTATGGTTTTCTTCAAGTTTCAGTCCGGATTGTGCAAAGATGTCAATCATTTTCCGGTTAAATGCATTGGTGTGTATATGCAGATGTACCGGGGTAATCCCGGCAATTTCGCCAAAGAGTTGCCACTCAAACCGATTCAGATATCCTTCCAAAAAGAGGTCGATACGATGAAAGGCTTTAAGATAGCGTCTGTTGAGACGGTAGTGTTCAGGTAGGGTGATTTTATCGACATAGTTGTGTTTATCCAGCAATGCAACATAGTTTTTGCGCAACTGTTGCAGAATTTGCAGATGTTCATCGTAATCGGCATAGGTATCAAACTGTGTCAGTGTGGAGATATCGACCATCTCAACGGCAAGCTCTTCGAAAAAAGAGAAGAGGTATTTACTGTTTTTCAAAAAGGTAAAAAACTCACGATCAATCTGTAATGCTTTGAAGTTGGCAAAGTCGCTTGCCTCCTGCATGAGAAGGATGCGTGTATCTTCATCCGGAAATGTACGTCCGGGGATTATCAGCGCTTTTTTTTCAAATTCACCGATCGTGATGAGTTTGGGAAGCAGGATATTGTCATGAAGTGAACGGGAAATCCGTTCACGTATTGCTCTGGAGGAGGGGTACACCTCCAGAAGATTATTGTGTTGCATTGACCTCTGTTTTGCTGAAGGAGACAAGTTGGTCAGGTGTTTTGATTTTGGTCATGATCTGCCAGCGCCCGATTTTGGAGATATTGAACTCTTCAAACTGATAACGACCGTTTTCAGAAGAGATCACTTTCGGTCTTTGGTCATATATGTCGGTATCGGGGCGGGTAATTTTGACGGTGATATTGGCGTCGTTAACCGGCTGATCGTCTTTGGTTTTCACCGTAATCGCAAGCTTGTTTTTACCGATAACAAATTGATCTACGGCGATGATAACATCATATTTTTTATTGAACGCCTGCTGTTTTGCGATAATATCGTTGATATTCATCTCGACGTTTTGGTATGTGTCGAGGTAATAGTCATCCATGACGACCGGTTGTTTGTTGGCTTGTTCGATTGTCCAGATACTAAGAAGGATAAGACCGAAAATAGCCAGAATGATCCCGATGGGCCACCGGAGTTCGCTGAGCTTACTCTGTTTTTTCACGTATGTTTCCTTTGTTGAAAAATCTTTTTTTGATCATGAGCCAGATGAAATAGAGAATCATCAGATAAAACAAGGCGCGAAGCCAGTTCATAAAAGTACGGCTCTCGTTACCGATACTTGATTTCAGCTTAACGCCGTACGATTTGGCGATCATATCGGCGAGGTCACTGTAGCCATTTAAAAAAGCTGCAGAGGTCGGATCGACTTTCGATTTATGTACGACAAGCAGTTTCGTAAAGGTTCCGTGGAACGGACTGAAGAGCGAGTCCTTGTCGAACTTATCGTTTAGATCGGGGGAGTTGAACATCTGATTGAGCCCGATATCTTCGCGATCCATATAGGTTTTGGAGAAGATCCAGAGTACATAGGGTGGTTTCAGCTCTTTTAAATATCTGTTCTTAATCTCCAGAAAACTTTTTTTGTCCAGATGTTTTTTGGTGACCAGAACGGTAGTGACACCCGTTTTTTGTGAAAGTTCATCTCCGATCTCTCTAATTTTCGCAAGGGTTTTATCGTTGACGATTTGATCACCTTCAAAGATAAAGTCGGAGAAAAGCGCGGTGGGAATCAACAGAAGAAGTGAGAGGAGAGCGGCAACACGTGCCGCTCTCCCGCTGAAAAAGGAAAACACTCAGGTTATCCTACATACAAAATATGTCCGGGTGTTGTCACAGCCCAGAGAGTGATGGCAGCCATAACTACCAAGCCGATACCTACTACATAAAAGAGAATATCTGATAGTGCCATTATTTCGCTCCTACTGCTTCTTCATATGGAACAACTTTATAGTGTTTGATGTTGTCCTTACTGATCATTTTGATTCCAGACTCATCTACCAATGTATAGAAAGTCGTCGCGTTAGCTTTTTGGATTTGTACAGCTTTTGTTGCTAAAATGACCAAAATTGTTAGCAACAGAAGTGTCGCAATGATACCGCCAAGCAAACCGTTGATGTTAAAACATAATCTTCTTGTTGTATTTTCTGCCATGACCGATCCTTACTTTTCTCTCAGTGATAAGATATAGGTTGCGACTGCCTTTTTCTGAACTTCTGTCAGACGACCGTCGTTAAATTTCGGCATTGTACCGATGAAACCTTGTTTACCGCGGTTGAGTACATCGATAACAAATGCAGGTGTACCGTATGCACTGATATCGGGTGCCTGACCGCCGAGACCTTTACCGTCTTCGCCGTGGCAGCTTGCACAGGTCGCGAATGCGGCAGGTTTTTCACCTTTCATACCGCCGGCAACATATTTTGCGACTGCTTTTGCATCGTCACCGCTTAGCAGACCTGCAGGCATTTCACCCATCGGATAACCGAGTCCTTTGGAACCTTTTTGAATGGTTTCAAGTACACCTTTTTCACTACCCCATTTATCGAATCCCTGTGCTTTTCCTTCGATACCTGTACCGTCCAGACCGTGGCACGGTGCACACTGTACGAGAAAAACACCTTCACCCATTGCCATCAGGGTGTCATGATCAGGATTTTGCCATTTTTTCTCAAATTCCGCATTGTACGCTTTCACCTCTTCGTTGTATTGACCGATTTGTGAAAAAGCATTGAGCGGATACCCAAGGAACCAGTACCACAGGGCCCAGATCATCGTTCCCAGAAAGCTGGCGATCCATCCGGTTGGAACAGGGTTTTTATATTCACCGATACCGTCCCAGTTCTCTTCCGCCAGTTCACCGGTACTGGTGTCGGTTTTCATCTGTTTGATATACTTACCGGCAACATAGACCGTCAGTATGATAATCGCCGCAGCACCGACCAGCGACAGCTGATTGACGACGTCACTTGATAAATTGATCTTCATGCTGATTCTCCTTTATTTTTTTTCTTTTCCCATGGTGAGGTCGTTTCCAACGGCTTTGAATCCAATTCATCATCCACAGCGATTTTAGCGTATTTCTCATAATCTCTGAGCCCTTTCTTTTCACTGCTGTAGAGATGATAAAGGTATCCGTACAGCATCACTACACATATACCGGTCAGGATGACATACGCTGTCGCCTGGATGGTATGAATTGTATCAATATCCATTGGTCTCCTCCACCATTATTTCAAACTGTTCAGATAAGCGATAAGCGCTACAATTTCAGGAATTTTCCCTGCCTCAACCATTTTTTTGACATTTTCGTTTTTCATTTGCGCAGCGATCTTTTTCGCTTCTTCCAGAGCCTCTTTTTTTGCATCTTCGAGTGTTCCAAGTTTAGGCATACCCGGTTTGTCGTAAGGAACACCGAAAACTTTTTTAACAGTAACCGCTTCCGCATATGCGGTTTCTACATCCGCTTCGTTTTTGAACATATGTTTATACGCCGGCATAATAGAACCCGGGACGACGGAAGTAGGTTCCCACATGTGGTTTTCATGCCAGTCTGTTGTTCGGTAGTTACCGACGCGGTGCAGATCAGGACCGGTTCTTTTGGAACCCCACAGGAACGGTCTGTCATAGGCGTACTCACCGCTGAGTGAGTATTTACCGTATCTGTCAGTTTCAGATTTGAAAGGACGAATCAACTGTGAGTGACAGGCGTTACAAGAGTCTTTGATATAGACATGGCGCCCGGTCAGTTGCAAGATCGTATAGGGTTTGGTCCCTACAAGCGGTCTTGATTTTTCAGCAAATTGCGGAAGTGCTTCGATCAGCCCCGCAAATGCAACCGTAACGAACAATACAACCGTAAACAGAAAAGGATTTTTTTCTAACCAATGAAACATATTTCAGCCTCCTTATTAAGACGCCATCGGTGTTGCGTTTTGAGGTTCTCTCTCAAGCACACGACCCGCTGTGAATGTTTTGTAAATATTGAATGCCCACATAAATACACCGATCAGATACAAGAGTCCACCGACCGCTCTGATTGTGTAGTACGGGTGCAATACCGTTACCGTATCGATGAAAGAGTAAGCAAGGTTACCGTATTCGTCTGTCGCTCTCCACATCATACCCTGTGTAATACCTGCAATCCACATGCTTGAGAAGTAGAGGACAATACCGGTTGTCTGAATCCAGAATTGTGCATCCATCAGTTTTTTACTCCAGATCTCTCTTTTTGCGATTCTCGGAGTCATATGATAGATTGCCGCGATAACCATGAAGCCGACCCATCCGAGTGTACCGTCATGCACGTGTCCCGGAATCCAGTCAGTGAAGTGTGCCAGTGCGTTCACTGATTTGATAGATTGGATCGGACCTTCGAGTGTAGAGAACATATAGAATGTAGATGCCAAAATCATGAACTTGATCAGCGGATTGGTTTGGAGTTGTCCCCATTCACCTTTCATTGTCAACAGCATATTGATCGCTGAACCCCATGAAGGCAAAATCAGAATGACGGAGAAAGTTGAACCGAGTGTTTGCATCCAGTCAGGTACTGTGGAGTAGATCAGGTGGTGACCGCCTGCCCACAGATAGACGAACATCAATCCCCAGAAAGCCAACAGTGAGAGTTTGTAAGAGTATACCGGCTGACCGGACTCTTTAGGCAAAAAGTAGTAAATCATGGCAATAATCGGTGTTGTAAAGACGAATGCAACCGCATTGTGTCCATACCACCATTGTACCAATGCATCGTTGGTTCCCGCATAGAGCGATACGGAGTGATACCATTTACCTACACCTGCAACGAAGTAAGTGGGAACTTCCATATTGTTGAAGAGGTAAAGCATCGCGACAGCCACATAGAAAGCAATGTAATACCACATAGAG
The DNA here is from genome assembly GCA_015489185.1 of Campylobacterales bacterium. Classification (GTDB taxonomy): domain Bacteria; phylum Campylobacterota; class Campylobacteria; order Campylobacterales; family QNZT01; genus QNZT01. Next base: position 7,215 of record WGAE01000042.1, on the reverse strand, counting down.
ATGTAGAGGTATTTCTCTCTTCTGATACCGATCATACCGAACAGGTTGATACCGAAGATGACCCATACCACGACAATAGCGACATCGATCGGCCACTCAAACTCCGCATACTCTTTGGAAGTCGTAATACCCATCAGCAATGATACGACAACCGCAGCGACACCGGCAATGTAAAGCCAGAAGTGGAGTTTACCGATGAACATCAGGAACGGAGATTCCGCCATGGAAACTTTCAGGATTCTCTGTCCGGAGTAGTACCATGAAGCCCAGATACCGCTCAGTGTGAATCCGAACGCCACCGCATCGGTGTGCAACGGTCTCAGACGACTGAATGTACCGTATTCACCCAACAGGTAGTTCAGATCGGGGAATGCCAGCTGAAATGCGATAAGCACACCGATCGTCATACCTACAATACCCAATACAATTGCTGCGATGGCAAACATCTTGGCAACCGTATAGTCATACTCTAATGCATTGTGTGATTGCATTAAAAACCTCCTAATTGTTTTGAATTGTCATGATTTACACATGATGACCTTTAATTATACGTAGAATAAACAGAAATTTAGCTTAAAAGAAGTCCTTGAAAGGTAAAAATCGGAAATTTGATTTACTTTCGGTTAATGCGAAAATGCAAAGATGCAATATTTTTTGGATATTTTCGTCAATAACAGGCTATTCTGAAAGAGGACAGGTATTCAACCCATCTGCCTCTTTCAGTGTTAGAAAATAAAGCGGAATCCGACGTAACCTGAATCTGAATAATTAATTTTATTCATATCATAATTGGTGTCGATGGTACGATATCCTGCATAGATTTCTACATTTTCAATGATACGAACAGTGCCTTCAAGACGATACTCGGTATAGCTGTCCGCATCCTGGAAAGAGAGAGGTGAGGGTGCGTAAAGTACTTTTGCCCCCAGTGTACCGATCGGAAAATTGCCGTTGTAGAGTTTGTGTTTGACACCGAATACAATCGGCATCGCCAGAAAATCGTCGTTGTCGTGGCTGGTAAAGACCGACTTGAGTCCGACCTGAAAAATCAGCGGCGGATAGTTATAAAAGCTGTTTTCGACGTAGACTCCGAGACCGAAAAGTGTGTCGTTGTCATTGATGAAGTTTGCATCGATGTAAAAATCACGGAAAATCGGATCACTTGTTAGTGGCGCGACATTCATTTTCCCTTCAAACTCAACCGCATTGCTATTGACGTTGACACCGAAAGCGAAACGTTGAAACGCAAATATCTGAACGGCACTCAGAAGCAGAATGATGACGATTTTTTTCACGACTTGGTCCTTTTGAGATTTTGTGCACCATTTTAAGACAATCTGGTTTATAATCACTTCATGAAGAGATTAATTCCCGCTATATTTTTGATATTAAATCTTACCGTTTCGCTGGTCGCTTCGACGTTGCATCTTTCGATCAGTTCCAACCCCTCAAAGCTCAATCCCCTGATCGCTACCGACAGTGCGAGCGGCGAGATAGCCGACTGGATTTTTGACGGTTTGCTGGCTTATGATAAAGATGGAAAGATAGAACCCAGACTTGCCGAGAGTTACCGTTTTGAAAACAATACAACGCTGGTCTTCAAATTACGAAAAGATGTGACCTGGAGCGACGGGGTTAAATTTACGGCGGATGATGTTGTTTTTACCTGGAATCTGATCACTTCACCTAAAATCTATACACCCTACAGCAGTGAGTTCCGGTATGTCAAAGAGGTACGAGCAACAGATCCGTATACGGTTGTCGTCACCTATACCAAACCCTATTTCAAAGCGCTGGAAACGTGGTTGACCAGTATTGTTCCCAAACACAAACTTGCCGGGGAAAAAGATATTATGACCAGCAGCTTTAACCAACACCCTGTCGGAACCGGTCCCTATACGATCGACGGTTTTGAAGTCTCCAGAGATATCGTACTCAAAGCCAACGATCACTATTTTCGACACCGTCCGCATATCGATCAAATCGTTTACCATTTCATGCCTGATCCGGGGACTGAATTTCTGATGCTCAAGTCACATAAACTCGATGTCGGGTCGCTCACACCGCTTCAGTATGAACGGCAGATCGATGAGGATTTTCACCGTTATTACCATATATATGAAAAAATTTCGCAAAGTTATACCTATCTGGGATTCAACCTGAAAAATCCGAAATTTCAGGATCCGCGTGTCAGGGAGGCGCTGAGTCTGGCGATTGACCGTCAGGAGTTGGTGGATATTCTCTTTTTCGGACACGGACGTGTCTGTACCGGTCCCTTTATGCCGGGTACGTTTGCGTTTAACGATACAATCAAAGCACCTGTGCAAAATATTGAAAAAGCAAAAAGACTGCTTCATGAAGCGGGTTATAATGCAAAACATCCGCTGAAGTTTGAGATTGTAACCAACTCCAACAACCCGATACGGGTCTATGCCGCACAGATCATTCAGTATCAGCTTGCAAAAGCGGGTGTTCATGCGACGATTCGTACAATGGAGTGGCAGGCGTTTTTAAATACCGTCGTGATGCCCCGAAAATTTGAAACGGTGATCTTGGGATGGGGGCTGGGATTGATGCCCGATGCCTACAGTATCTGGCATAGTGAGGGAAGTCGAAAGGGTGGTTTCAATTTTATCAGTTATAAAAATTCGAAAGTAGATAGACTGATTAAAGAGGCGGAGCAGACAATCGATCGAAAAAAACTTGGAAAGATCTATCGCGAGATTTTTGCTTTAATCGTACATGATAATCCTTATCTCTTTTTATATATTCCCGACTCTATCACCGTTGTTAACAGAAAGATTCAAAATGTAAGTCAGTCAATTCTCGGGATAATGCACAACGTCATCGACTGGATCAAACCGTGAAACAGACTTTGCGTAAAGAGACGGTGATTCTCTTCGATCTTGACGGTACGCTGATCGATTCAACGGAAGCGATTTTACAATGTTTCGATGATTCTTTTCGCCATTTCGGAATGCCCACGCCTCCGGCGGAAGAGATCAAAGCGCTGATCGGTCATCCGCTCGATTTTATGTATGCGCATCTGGGAGTACCCCAAGAGCGGGTTTGGGACTTTGTGGATGTCTACAAACAGCACTATCGTGAACGCTCCAAACCGATGACGAAGTTTTTGCCGTATGCGAAAGAGGCGATCGAAGAGGCGGCTTCCTTTGCGAGGCTTGGCGTTGTGACGACCAAAACGGGGATCTATTCGAAGATATTGCTGGAACATATGGGTGTAATGGAGTTTTTTGAAGTGCTGATCGGCAGAGAAGATGTGACACATCCCAAACCCCATCCCGAACCGATACATAAAGCATTGCATCTGATGGGCGTTGAAGCGTCTGAAGATGTGTGGATGATCGGCGATACATGCCTGGATATGGTCAGTGCGAAAGATGCCGGAATCGAAGGAGTCGGTGTTTTGAGCGGATATGGTAAAAGAGTGGAATTAGAAAGGTGCAGTAAATTTTTACAAAATGACGCACTTGGTGCAGTTCAATTAATAAAATCATTTAAAAAAAAGCTTAAGTTAAGTCGTAATAACCTAAAATTATAGTACAATTCAGTAGGAAAATACTTCTAAGGAGAATAAATGGTAGAAATCAGATGGCATAGTCGTGCCGGACAAGGGGCGGTTACCGCTGCGAAAGGTTTGGGAGACGTCATCTCTACGACTGGCAAAGAAGTGCAGGCTTTTGCCCTATACGGCTCTGCCAAAAGAGGTGCCGCGATGACAGCATATAACAGAATCGACGATAAACCGATTATCAACCATGCGAAATTTATGATTCCGCAATATGTCCTTGTCCTCGATCCGGCGCTAGCCTATACCGATCAGAAGATCTATAAAGATGTTGACGAAAACACGAAGTTTATTATTACGTCGCATCTGGAACCGGAAGCACTCCGCAAAGAGATCCCGGCACTTGAAGGGAAAAATCTGCATACGGTAGATTGTATTCAGATCTCTTTGGATACGATCGGAAGGGCGATACCCAATACGCCGATGCTCGGCGCATTTGTTAAAATTTCGGGAATGTTCGAACTCGATTATTTTAAAGAGAAGATGCTGAAAGTATTGTCGAAATTCCCGCAGAGAATCATCGATGCAAATATGGATGCGATTACCCGAGCATACAACGAAGTCAAGTAGAAAGGAAAGCTGATGAAACAGAGTGAAAATCCGAAATTTTTAGGAACGGAAGAACTGGTAGGATGGGACGAGGTTACACAGGGAGTAGTGCTCGAGTCTTTTGCGGAAGAGGTGGAAAACGTCGCCTTTTTGAAACAGGAAGAAAGACCGTATGCCGAGTTCAACTCTTTTACCGCAAGTGTTGCGGACTGGCGTGTACAAAAACCTATCTACAACAGAGATATCTGTATCGACTGCCAGAACTGCTGGGTCTTTTGTCCGGATACGTCCATTATCTCCAGAGACAAAAAGATGATCGGTATCGACTTCGACCACTGTAAAGGGTGCGGTGTCTGTGTAGAAGTATGTCCTACAAATCCGAAATCGCTTCTGATGTTTGAAGAGCGTATGGATATTGACGAGGCATTGTCAAAATGGCCCGAAAAAAAGAAAAAGAGCAAAAGTAAGGAAGGGGAAGCATAATGGCTGAAAAAATGGAACTGGATAGTGTAGTAGTCTGGGACGGTAACTATGCGGCGGCACAGGCGCTGAGACAGGCGCAGGTCGATGTTGTTGCGGCATATCCGATTACACCGTCTACACCGATTGTGGAAAATTACGGAAAGTTTGTATCAGACGGCTATGTCGACGGTGAATTTGTCATGGTCGAGAGTGAACACGCTGCAATGAGCGGGTGTGTCGGTGCTGCTGCCGCAGGTGGACGTGTCGCGACGGCAACCTCTTCTCAGGGATTTGCGTTGATGGTTGAGGTGTTGTATCAGGCATCCGGTATGCGTTTACCGATTGTGCTTTGTGTAGTCAACAGAGCGCTCGCTTCTCCTCTCAACGTACGCGGTGATCACAGCGATATGTACCTCGGACGTGATTCCGGCTGGATTCAACTCGATGCGTACAATGCGCAGGAGGCGTACGATCTGACACTGGCGGCGTTTAAAATCGGTGAAAACGAGAGTGTCAGACTTCCGGTCATGGTGCATCAGGACGGATTTTTGACATCGCATACGGCGCAGAACGTCCATCCGCTTCAGGATGATGAAGCCTACGCATTTGTCGGTGACTATAAACCGGTGGATGAGATGCTTGACTTTACGCGCCCGGTGACATACGGTGCACAGACCGAAGAGGACTGGCACTACGAACACAAAGCGAAACAGCACAAAGCGTTGCTGGATTCGCGCGACGTGATCGATCAGGTTTTTGAAGAGTTTGGAAAACTGACAGGCAGAAAATATAACCGTGTCGAGTCCTATTTTATGGAAGATGCTGAAGTTGCGATCGTCGCACTGGGTACGACGGTTGAGACTGCCAGACTGGTTGCCGAGCAGATTCGTAAAGAGGAAGGGATCAAAGCGGGTGTCGTATCGCCAAGATGTTTCAGACCATTCCCGTTTGATAATATCCGTGAAGCGCTCAAGGATGTCAAAGCGGTTGCCTGTATGGATCGTAGTGCACCGGGCGGTGCGCTGGGTGCGCTTTTCAATGAAGTGGCGGCAGCATTGCAGGCGGGCGGCAACAGTGCGATTATGACTAATTACATTTACGGATTGGGTGGAAGAGACTTGACGGTTGAGTCTCTCAAAGAGATTTACAGAGAGCTGGACAAAAATGCGAAGTCCGGTCAACGAAGCGGAAAAATACAACAATTCGTCAGCCTGCGCGGTCCGAAGTTAGAGTATTTTGAATAGGAAGAGGGGAAAGAGCAATGAGTACAATTAAAAAAATCAGAAATCTGAAAGATTTATCGACATCAAACGACAGATTCGAAGGGGCGCACCTGCTGTGTCCCGGCTGTGCGCACTCTATTATCGTCAGGGAGTTGATGAACTGTACCGACGACAACCTGGTTATTGCGTCCAATACCGGGTGTCTGGAAGTTTCGACGGCGGTTTATCCGTATACTTCATGGGATACGTCATGGATTCATATCGGTTTTGAGAATGCGGCGACCGCGGCGGCGGGTGCAGAAGCGATGTATAAAGCGCGTAAGCGAAAAGGGACACTTAAAGATCCTGACGCGCCGGTCAAGTTTGTCGCATTCGGCGGTGACGGTTCGACGTATGACATCGGTTTTCAATGGCTTAGCGGTGCTGTAGAACGTGGACACGACTTTACCTACATTTGTCTCGATAACGAAGTTTACGCCAATACCGGCGGGCAACGCAGTTCTTCAACGCCTGTCGGTTCTTCGACAACTACGGCACCTGCGGGACGGGTTAGTTACGGTAAAAAAGAGAAGAAAAAAGATATGATCGCGATCATGGCGGCGCACGGCGCGCCGTATGTTGCGCAACTGGCACCGAACAAATGGAAAAGTATGGTCAAAGGTTTCCAGAAAGCGCTGGAGACGGAAGGACCTTGTTTTATCAATACGGTTTCCGCGTGTACAACGGAGTGGAAGTTCGATCCGAAAGATACGATCAGTATTACCGATCTTGCGACCGATTCTCTGATCTTCCCGATTTATGAGATTATCAACGGTACGGAACTCAATATTTTGTATCGTCCTAAAAACGTTATTCCGGTAGAAGAGTATCTGGCGGCACAGGGACGTTTCAGACACCTGTTTAAACCGGAAAACAGACATATCATCGATCAAATCCAAAAAGATGTCGATGAAAAATGGGAATATCTGCAAAGAAGAGAAGAGGCGAAAGTCTGATACACTACTTTTAAAGGGGCTTTTGCCCCTTTACGTACTATAATTTCTCTATGAGAAACAAGATAGCATACCAGGGCGTGCGCGGCGCCTACTCCGAACAGGCGTGTAAAAATGCTTTCCCCGATTTGATACCGATCCCCTGCGACACTTTTCAGGAAGCGATGTGGCTTGCGGAAAACGGTGAAGCGTATTTGGCGATGATTCCGCTTGAAAATTCAACAGCGGGTCGTGTGGAAGAGATCTACCGTCTCATTCCCAAAATGAAACTGCATGTGATCGGCGAACATTTTGAGCCGGTAACACATTGCCTGCTGGCATCTCATGAAGCTACTTTGCAGTCGATTCGTACCGTTGCGTCACATCCGCAGGCGCTGGCACAATGTCATAACAATATTGC
>WGAE01000041.1 GCA_015489185.1 Campylobacterales bacterium | reverse complement strand
CCTGTAGCATGGGCAATTTTGTATGAATACTGGGATGAACGTGGATACCCCAAACTTCTAGGTAGCCAATATAACAATATTCATAAAACCCCTATCGATGAAGATGTCAGGAAAATGATATCCAAATTACGCATATATATGAATGCTCATACTGTTTTTTACAAAGGTAGCTATTTGACCGGTGTTTCAAATGACGATGTACCAAAAGGAATTATATATGCAAATGAACGAGGATACAATTTCTCTGCATTTAATGAATGGACTAATCACGGGTGGAATGGTCTAAAAAATGAAATTAATAACAATCGTCCTGCTTTGATTTCGTATTTTTCAAATGGTTTAGGACATACGGCAGTTGCATATCGATATATAGATATGTCCGGATCCCAAAATGATATATTTTGTGTTCGTACAGGATGGAAATACCCTAATCCCCTAACTGAGTGTCAGAACAAATATTACGCAAAAGTAGTCACTATAGTACATCCGGAAACAACAGAACAACCAACTGTGAAAAAGATAACAAAATACGGAGCAGTAGCTGTATCTATCGCAAATCCCATACTTATAACCATTGGTGCAACCTGGAACACTACTTCTTTGGAGTATGCAAAACAACAGGCACTGCAAAACTGCCAAGCTAAAATTTCTACTGGGTGTAAACTACTCAAAACAATAGAAAACAGTTGTCTTGCAATAGCACAAGTGCCATACCAAGCAAAAGGTTCATACGCAGTTGCATCAAATATAACAGATGCTCAAAATCAAGCACGTAACTCATGTAACAAATATACTGGCAGAAATGATTGTTTCACTCGTTTTGCTTTTTGCAGCAAAAAAAGTGGTTATGTTGCACATAACAACCCGGCGAGAGAAAACAAACCTACACCGCCTAAACCACACGTGAATCCTACAACTGATAAGAGTGACGAATATGCTGCAATAGCAATGTCAGTAAGAAACGGACGTCTTATCAGATGGGGAAGGTCATGGCATAAATCTTCTTTGTATGAAGCGAAAAAAGCAGCACTGGAAGGATGTGCATATTCTGACTGTAAAGTGATCGCTTTTGTGAAAAATTATTGTGTCAGTGTTGCTAAAGTAAAAAATCAAAACAGGGGATCATATTACAGAGCATATTCATATAATGCCGCTAAATACGGCGCTCTACGGAATTGTAACAACAGAGGTTTTGGAGAATGCAAATCTGTGACTACTGTTTGTGCATATGGACAATGAACAAATGCCGTAGCGATACATTTTTGCATCGCTACGGCACAACTTTTTCCGGTATATAAAAGCGATTAATTCAAGTTATGCTTCTCATAATACTCTCTCGCCAATATTCCATAATCGACCACATCATGATAGATTTCACCCTTTTTGAAGTGTTCTCTTCGTCTGCCTTCAAGTTTCAATCCGGCTTTCAGGAGGACTTTGCCGGATGCTTCGTTGGCACCGAAGCGATGCGCGGTGATGCGGTGAAGTCCGAGTGTCTCAAAGCTGAAGTGTAGCAGTGCCTGAACCGCTTCGGTGGCATATCCTCTTCCCCAGTAATTTTTACCGAGCCAGTAACTGAGTGTGGCGTGGTTGTCTTTGGGGTTCAGATCCATCATCGCGATTCCCAGCAATGCGCCTGATGCTTTTTCGACGACCGCAAATTCGGCGGTATCGTTTTCGGCGTAGGCTTTCGCTCTGGAAGCGATAAATTTGTGTGCATCCTCGAGGCTGTAAGGATATGGCATACTCGAGAGATATTTTGCAATATCCGGATCGTTGGCGATTTTTGCGAGTGCGGGGGCATCTTCTTTACAAAGCGCGCGCAGCAACAGGCGTTCGGTGGTCAGTTCAGGTTGCGGGTTGGGGAGTGGTTGCATCTTCGCCTATCCTTATAATTTGGTCACTCGCCCATCTGGCGAGATCTTCGTCGTGGGTGATCATAAGGATCCCCACACGGTCCAGAAAACGCATCAGTAGCTTCATGACATCGAGCTGGACGACATTATCGAGTGCGGAAGTGGGTTCATCCGCCAAAATCAGATCGGGCTTTTGCAAAAGCGCGCGCAGGATCGAACAGCGTTGAAGTTGTCCGCCGCTGAGTCTGTGCGGCTTTTTCAGCAAAAGATCACGTTCGAGATTGAGCGTTTCAAGATACTTTTCGATCCCCTCCGTCGAGGCGACCTCTTCGATCTGCGAAAGAATCGTGTAGGTCGGGTGAAAGGAGCTGTAAGGGTCCTGAAAGATCTGGGCGAATTTCGCCGTTTTGATCTCTCCGGCAACCGGTTTGAGTTCGCCGGTAATCAGTTCAAAAAGCGTACTCTTGCCGCTACCGCTCTCTCCGACAATCGTGATCACCTCTCCTTTGTGGAGCGTCAGAGAAAAGTCACGGTAGAGCACGCGTGACTTGTCGTAGTAGAAGGTCAGATCCCGGATCTCGAGTACCGTATCACCCATCGTCAGGCTCTGGTCTGACCGTTGCCGTAGATTTTATATTTGTAGGTGGTCAGGTCGTTGATACCCATCGGACCGCGTGCGTGCAGTTTGTTGGTACTGATGCCCACTTCTGCACCGAATCCAAACTCCCCGCCGTCGGTAAACTGCGTCGATGCGTTGATGTACACACAGGCGGCGTCGACCGCGTTCATGAAGCGCTCTCCGGTCGTGTAGTTTTCGGTCACGATCGATTCGGAGTGTCCCGAACCGTAGCGTGCGATATGGGCAATCGCCTCTTCGACACCGTCGACCACTTTAATCGAGAGGATATTGTCGAGATATTCGGTATCGAAATCCTCCTCCGTCGCTTCTGCGATATCGATGTAACTTCGGGTGCGTTCACAGCCGCGAAGCTCCGTACCGTACTCTGCAAAAGCGCTCAGATACTCCGGCAACACCAACGGTGCCACATTTACATCTACAAGCAGCGTCTCCATTGCATTACAAATGCCGGTACGTCGGCACTTCGCGTTGAGGACGATGTTACGCGCTTTGTCGAGATCGGCATCTTCGTCGATATAAACATGACAAAGCCCTTTGTCATGTTTGACGACGGGGACGGTGGCATTTTCGCTGACGTAGCGGATCAGCCCCTCACCCCCTCTTGGGATGATCAGATCGACATACTTGTCCATCTTGATCAGCTTCGCCACGCCTTCTCGGCTCGCGTCGGGCAGCAGGGAGATGACCTCTTTGGGGAGGTTGTTCTTCTCAAGCACCTCCCGCAAAATATCGGCGATAATCGTATTGGAATGCTGCGCCTCTTTGCCCCCTTTGAGAACACAGACGTTGGAGCTTTTAAAACAGAGCGCCGCCGTATCACTCGTGACGTTGGGACGCGACTCGTAGATAATGCCGATCACACCGATCGGGATCGATACTTTCTGAATCTGAAGCCCGCTTTCAACCTGCCACCCTTCCAGTACCCTGCCCACCGGTTCCTTGAGTGCGGCGATCTCACGGATCGATTTTGCCATCGCACCGATTCTCGCTTCGTTGAGTATCAGTCGGTCAATCATCGCGGAAGAGAGATTGTTCGCTTCGGCATACGCAAGGTCTTTGGCGTTCGCTTCGATGATCGCTTCCCGTTGCGCTTCCAGCGCATCCGCCATCTGACGCAGGATTTTGTTCTTTTCGCCCGGACCTATGCCGCTCATCACCGCCGCCGCGGCTTTAGCACTTTTTAAAAACGCTTCCATACT
>WGAE01000040.1 GCA_015489185.1 Campylobacterales bacterium | reverse complement strand
CTCATGAAGTATGCGGCGATCGATGTAGGACTCAAACGTATCGGTGTGGCGGTCAGCGACGGCAAAGTCGTCTTCCCGCTGGAGGCGATTTTACGACGCAACCGTGAACAGGCGGCGCGCGATGTCGATACCTTTTTACAAACGTGGGAAGTGCAGACGCTGGTCGTGGGAGTTCCCAAAGGGGGTGAGAGCGAGGCTGAGATGACACGCCGGATTCGTCATTTCGTTTCATTGCTGACCTTTTCGGGAGAGATCGTCTATCAGGATGAGTACGGCAGCTCTTACGAAGCGGCGGAGCGTATGCGTGGGGTGACACGCAACAGACGTGACGGCAAACTCGACTCTATTGCCGCACAGATTATTCTGGAGCGTTATTTGTCATGAATTCCCGTTTGCTGGTGGCGTTTCAGTTTTTGCTTGTCGGTGCGATTTTGATTCCCAAACCCCACGCAACCGCACTCTGTTCGTTCTGGTGGCTTTTTTTGATCATGAGCGGGGGCATGACGTGGTGGACTTTTCGCCACAATCGCCTCGGCAACTTCAACATCGTGCCAGAGATTAAACCAAAAGCGCAACTGATCACGACCGGTCCTTACCGCTATGTTCGCCATCCGATGTACAGTGCGCTGCTGCTTGCCGCGGCGGGGGTTGTCTGTTATCGTTCACACTGGTTTAATTGGCTCTTGTTTGTGTTATTGGCACTCGTGCTCTATCTGAAAGCATCCAAAGAGGAGAGACTCTGGTGTGCGCATCATGAAGCGTACGACTGTTATCGAAAGGGGACGAAATTTTTCATCCCCTTTCTTTTGTAAACGCTTTTTCATAAGTCGTTTCGTCAAATCCGACATAGACGTTATCTTCATATTCGACCACCGGACGTTTGATCAGGGTGTTCTCTTTTACCATCCATGCGATCTTCTCCTCGTCACTCAGATTTTTTTCGGCGAGTTTCAGTTTGCGCCAGGTCGTACCGCGTCTGTTTAAAAGGGTATCGATCGGTACCTGTTCGAGCCACTTTCGGATTTTGACTGCATCGACCGGCGTTTCGCGAAAGTCGACAAAGGTATAGTCTATATCGTGCGCTTTGAGAAATTTGCGTGCTTTTCGCACGGTGTCGCAATTTTTGATGCCATAAAGCGTCATGAAAGTCTCCTTTTTTTACAAGTGTGGTATTATACTCCAAAAAATACGCGAGGAATGTAAAATGCCGTTATGGAGAGAGATATTTTACGGTGTGGGTGTCGTTGTTGCGATCGTGGTGGTTTACTTTTTCATCAAGGAGCTACGCACGATCGCCAGAGAGAAGGATGACTACGACGGAAAAGTCGATCTGCCCGATTAAGAAGGTATTTGCGGCGGGGTGATCTTTTTACCCAAAAGCGCATACTCCCTGCTGATACGCGCGACCGGTTTGAAGTCGATTTTCAGATGCCCCTTTTCGGTCGTTACACACCTGTCGTCAAGATACTCCTGCTCGATGCGCAGCACCAGCGGAATCGTTTTGCTCCCCTGCAGATCGACCTCTGTGTGCAGCGTGCAGAAAAAGGCGGCGGGTACGTCGCGTACGATCGGCGGGAATCCTTCGAGCTTCTCTTCAAGCGCAATATCAAAAAACTCCGCTTCACTCACTTCATGATCAAGCGGCTTGGAGCTGAAATGCATCGGTTCCAGATGCGCTTCGTCTACCAGACAGATCGTACACTTTTTCGTATTTCGGATATTTTGCAACGTATCTTTGGGTGTGCCGTCGGGTTTGTGACCGATCGAAACGATCAGTGTGGGCGGTTCGGATGAGAGCGCCATAAAGTAACTAAACGGCGCGACGTTGATGATCCCCTCTTCATCGCGTGTGACGATCCAGGCGATCGGGCGGGGAATGATGGTTTGTGCCATCAGATGGTAGCGCTCGGAAACGGTTTTGGTTTGGTAATCGATCAGCATAGAGACTCCTTATAAGATCAGCATTGCGTCGCCGTAGGAGAAGAAACGGTACGATTTTGCGATCGCTTCTTTGTAGATCGCCTGCGTCTTCTCCAGTCCGATGAAACTCGCGACGAGCATCAGCAGCGTCGATTTGGGCAGGTGAAAGTTGGTCAGCAGAAAATCGACGCGTTGCGGCGGGTTGTACGGATGCAAAAAGAGATCGCACGCTCCGCGGGGAAGGCAGGTTCGGACATAGTATTCGACTGTACGTGTTACCGTCGTACCGACCGCCAGAATCTTCTGTCCGGAATCGATCAGTTCACGGGTCTTTTGCGGAATGTCGTAAAATTCGCTGTGCATCGTATGGGCGTCGATACGTTTTGCTTCGACCGGCTTGAAGGTTCCCGCACCGACATGCAGCGTAATGTAGCGGGTATCGAACCGTTCGCGCATTTGGGTAAAGAGCGCGTCGGTAAAGTGGAGCGAGGCGGTGGGAGCCGCCACAGCGCCGATCTTTCTGGCAAAGACGGTTTGGTAATCTTTCGTATCGGCTTGGGTATCTTCCCGTTTGATGTAGGGAGGCAGCGGCACGTGTCCGATCTTTTCAAGCACTTCATGAAGTGTTGTGAAGTCAATCGGTTTGCCGTTTTGTGTAAACCGGACGGTACGTGTGCCGTCGGGGTGGAGCGTTTCAACAACCGCTTCAAGACCCTGATCAAAGTGCAGGTGTGTTTCCGGTTTGACCCGCCCGCGGATATAGACCAGAAAGCGGTTTCGGGGCAGGGGTGAGTTGATCAGCACTTCCACTTTGCCGCCGCTTTGTTTGTGTCCGAAAAGACGCGCCTTGATCACTTTGGTGTCGTTGAGAATCACCGCGGTATCTGCGGGAAGGAAGTGCAGGAACTCTTTGAAGACGGTATGGGTGATCGTATCGGTGCGTCGGTCGTAAACCAGTAGCTTCGCACTGTCTCTCGGTTCTGCGGGGCTGGCGGCGATCAGGTTTTCGGGAAGGTCATAGTCATACGCGTCGACCGCCAGCAGGTCGATGTCAGTCATCGTCCTCGTTCTCTGCAGGATTGATATAGTGGGCAATCAAAATCGAAAGTCCGTAGAGCATAATCATCGGTCCCGCCATCAGAAACTGTGTCAGTACGTCAGGGGGTGTAAGAATAGCGGAGAGGAGGAAAATGACGACCAGCGCATATTTGAAAAACTCTTTCAGCGTCTGATCCGTCACCAGTCCGATAGAAGCCAGAAAGTAAGTGACCATCGGCATCTCGAACGCCAGACCGAATCCCAGCACCAGTTTGTTGAAAAAGCTCACATATTCGCCGATACTCGGCAGTGCTGTAAAGAGCTGGGAACCGAAGTTAATCAAAAAGGCGTATCCGAACGGAATGACCACATAGTAGCAAAAGATCGCACCCAATAAAAACATGATCGTCGCGCCGATGACAAACGGAAGCACCATCTTCTTTTCGTTTTCGTAAAGCCCCGGTGCGACAAAGAGCCACAGTTGCCAGAAAATCACCGGAAGGGAAGCGATAAAGCCGGTAAAGAAAGCGACTTTAAGCGCCGTAAAAAAAGGCTCCTGTACTTTGGTGAAGATGACGTGACTTCCCTCAGGCAACACCTTGACCAGCGGCGCGATCATCCAGTCCAGAATCGGCTGCCAGAACGCGAACATCACAAAAAACATCACAATCACCGTGATGACGGAGATCGCCAGACGTTTACGCAGTTCCGCCAGGTGGGGTTTCAGCTCCTCAAACATCTTTTTTCTTACCTTTTTTCTTTTTTGCTTTTTTCGGTTTCTTTTCGGAAGTCTCCGCCTCTTTTTCGGCGTTTTCTGTCGCCGGTTCGGAACTTTTGCTTGCCGGTGCTTCGAGCGATGCGAATGAACTCTTGATATCGCTAAAATCATCGGTCAAATCGTCCATGACGTCGATCGTCGCGTCGTGCTTGATCTCCTGGACCGATTTTTCCAGCTTCTCTTTGTAGGTGATCGCCTCCTCCTTGAGTTCGGCAAGATGCACCTCCTGTTCGATCGACTCTTTCATCTCATGAACACTCTTTTTGAAACTTCTGAAAAATTTCGCGATCTTGACCATCGTGTCGGGAAGTTTGTCGGGACCGATAAAAAGAATCGCAATAATCG
>WGAE01000039.1 GCA_015489185.1 Campylobacterales bacterium | reverse complement strand
TCGCTCCACATGCCGTGCAGGTGCATCGGGTGGTTCATCATCGTATCGTTGATGAAGGTGATGCGCAGCCGTTCGCCGTAGTGAAACTCCAGCGGTGCGGCGTCGGCGTATTTGATGCCGTTGATCGACCACATGTAGCGCTCCATGTTGCCCGTGAGGTGGAGGATGATCTCCCGGTCGGGTTTGGGCGCGTCGGCGGTCGAGTAGCGGTTTTTCAGATCGGCGTAGGTGAGGACACGGCGACCGTTGTTACGCAGTCCCACGCCTGGATCGTCGAGGCGGTATCTGGGGCTTTGGGCAGTCATTGTCCAGCCCACGCCGTGTTGCATTGGCAGCGGGGTGATCGGATACTTTTGCGCTTCCATCGCCGCGAATTTACCCTTTTTCATAGACATATTGTTTTTCATTTTCATGCCGCTGCCGCACTTCATCCCGCCGTCTTTATGTTTCATGTTGCCCATATCCATTCCCATGTCGACCATCGTCAGCGGCTGGAGCGGGTCCATTTTCGGCGCTTTGGCTGAAAGAGCGGCATCATGAGTGAGTGTGGCGAGTGCGTAACCGGAGCGGTCGATACTCTGGGCAAAGATCGCATAGGGTTTCGCCTCTTTTGGCGTGACGATGACATCGTAGGTCTCCGCTACGCCGATGCGAAACTCTTCGACCGTGACCGGTTCGACATGGTTGCCGTCCGCCGCGACGACGGTCATCTCCAGCCCCGGTATGCGGACGTCGAAAAAGGTCATCGCCGCACTGTTGATGAAGCGCAGACGCACCTTTTCGCCCGGTTTGAAAAGCGCTTTGAACTGATCTTTGGGTGTGTGTCCGTTGGTGAGGTAGGTATAGGTGTATCCGGTTACGTCCGAAAGGTCGCGGTCGCTCATGCGCATCCGGTTCCACATCTTACGGTCGTTAAACGCCTGGATGAACCCTTTTGTTTTCACCTCTTCCAAAAAGTCTCCGACGGTGCGTTGCTGAAAGTTATAGTAGTCGCTGGAGAGCTTGAGTTTACGGTAGATCGCATCCGGTTTCTCATCGCTCCAGTCGGAAAGGGTGATGACGTAGTCTCTGTCGTACTCGAAAGGTTCTTTCTCTCTGGGTTTGATGACGATCGCGCCGTAGTGCCCCGTCTGCTCCTGAAATCCGGAGTGGCTGTGATACCAGTAGGTACCGTGTTGCTGCACTTTGAAGCGGTAGGTGAAGGTCTCCCCCGGTGCGATGCCGTCGAAACTGATCTCCGGCACACCGTCCATCTCGGTCGGCAGGATGATTCCGTGCCAGTGGATAGAGCTCGATTCGGGGAGGTTGTTGGTGACATGCAGCGTCACTTCGTCTCCCTCTCTCCAGTAGAGCGTGGGAGCGGGCAGCATACCGTTGACGGTTGTTGCGAGTCGGGGCGTACCCGTGAAGTTGACGACGGTACGGTCGATCGTCAGATGAAACTCCGTACCTCTGAGTATCTCCGGTGTACGCGTGCGACGAAAGTGGGTGGAAGCGCTAAGTGAAACCGCCCCGCTTGCGACGATACCCGCTGCCGCGACACCTTTCATGAAGCCTCTGCGTGAGAGTGGTATAGAAGTGTTTGGCATCTTCTCTCCTTATTTCAAATGTTGAGAGAAGTATACGGTTTTAGTATGGAGCATCTATGTAGTGCCAATATTATCGCTACACGTTGGCTACACGCTAACGTGTTATCATTCCACCATATCAACACAAAGGATAACTGATGAAAATACTCTATATTGCGGCAGGGACACTGCTGTTTCTGGGACTCAGTGGTACTGCGTACGCCAAGTGCGGCGGCGGAGGGATGCAACAGGGCATGAAATGCGGCGGCGGCATGATGATGAAGGGTGACTTCAAAACGGTCAAATCACGCATGCTAAACAATCTGGACGAGATGGAAAAGTGCGTCAAATCGGCGACTTCCAAACAGGATCTCAAAGAGTGCAAAATGAAAATGATGCAAAAACGTAAGCAGATGATGCAAAAAAAGATGCAACAGGCCAAACCGGGTGCTATGCAATGCGGAACCGGTAAATGCGGCGGGGGAAAATAGCCTTCACACACTACAGTTAAGATTTTTTACACCACTCCAAACACCTCTTTTGACTCCCCGTATCTGCAAAGAGCGGGGAGTTTTTTATTATGCTATAATAATATGTCAAAACAATTTGTCAAAGGATTATGCATGAAAGAGGCCACACTGGCAGATCTGAGACGATCTTCCAAATTTTTCAAAACAGATCAGATTATCCACATAGTAAACGGAAGGAAAAAGGAAGAGATCGGCTATTTCGTGCCCTCCGCGCTGAGGGAGGATTTTATCCGTTTTCTGGAAGAAGTCGAGAAAAAACGGAAGGAGAAGTTACTCAAACGTGTCGCGAAGGCAAGCAAAAAGGACCCGATAGATGATGGAGCGGTAGATGACGGCATTGCATAGGGGTGAAATTTGCCTGGTAAACTTTAACCCGGCAAAAGGTGGAGAGATGGGGAAGCTCAGGCCGGCGATCGTCATGAGCGATCAAATAGACAATGCAATGCTCGATACCGTCATCGTCATACCGCTTTCTACCGTGATCGAAAGAGATGCGCTGCCATACCGTTTTATCATCCACGCTAGAGAGAAGCTTGAACATGACAGCGACGCCTGCATCTATGAAATACGCGCCCTTTCAAAAACGAGAATCAAAGAAAAACTTGCAAAAGTGACCCAGGAAGAGCTTGAAATGATTCAAAACGCCCTTTGTCAGATTATCGGATAGCGATAAATCCCTCCTGTTTTAGCGTAGATTAAGCCACTCTGCTTTATAATCAACTAACTAGTTAATTAAAGGTGGCCTCCATGACGAAAAAAGTACAAAAACGCGATGCTGAAGCTTCCAGACGGCGTATTATCGAAAATGCGATAGCCCTCTTCTCCAAAAAGGGGTATGCCGGCGCCTCGATGGATGAGCTGGCGAAGATGTCCGATCTCAACAAAGCGATGATCTTCTACTACTTCAAAAACAAAAAGGGACTCTACGAAGCGGTGATGCATGAGATCCTTCAGGAGATCTACGAGGCGATTCTGGCGGAGAACAAGCTGCATGACAACCCCCTCGAGGAACTCGAAGGTTTCATCAGAACCTACGCCTCCTTCGCATGCGCACACCCCTATCTGCCCGCACTGCTGCTCAAGGAGCTCAGCGACAGCGGTGCGGTGATTCCGGAGACGCTTTTTGCCTCCATGCGCAAACTCTTCGCACTCTTCAGCGACATCCTGCGTCGGGGTGAAGCGCAGGGGATCTTTCATGATGTCATCCCGATGGTACTCTATTTTACAGTACTCGGTACGCTTAACCTGATGGTTACGACCAAACCGCTGCGTGTCAAAGCCGCCCAGTTGGACGATATCGAAGTCGACACATGTGCGGAGTGTGATATCGACGAGATAGCGGACTATCTCATACGCAAAATCAAACTGATGTTACAACAGGAGGAGAGATGAAAAAGAGAGTTTTGCTGGCATCCGTAGCGTTGCCGCTGTTTGTGCATGCC
>WGAE01000038.1 GCA_015489185.1 Campylobacterales bacterium | reverse complement strand
TAAGAGACAGCTATACCGTCACTATCTCTATCCGCATACGATATCCGTACCGGCGAACGATGAAGCGATCGTCATGGAAGCCGAAGCCGTCAAAGCTTTGCAACAAAGAGTGGAGGAGGAAAGCGAAACGATTTTGAACGCGGTTGAAGAGAAAAACGCTACCGCAGTTGCCGTATCTGCTGCTGAACATGAAGCGATGCAGCGGCCTGTCGCAAACGACAACGCGGCAGCACAAAAAGAGGCAGCACCGGCGGCGGATACAAAGCCAGATACGGATATTGCCGGGATCAATCGCAAGATTCACACACTGCTTTCAGCTTCTGCGTTTTTTCAGCACTCAATGGCACTGACTCCGAAAAATCTGGAGACACTCGACCAGATTTCGGATGTGATTGCAAGTCTGCCGAAAACATATAAACTTGTGGTAGAAGGGCATACTGAGAAGGGATTGCCTGTATCGGTTTCGGCAGAGATGGCAGGACGTGTCGCGACCCGGTTGCGTACAAATCTTTCTGATCGAAAGATCGACACGATTGGATACGGGGATCGTTATCTGATCAGTGACGATCCGTATGCAAGAATCAATCGAAGGGTGGAGATTATTGTAAGGAGGGATGAAGATTGAATCTGTTTTTAATAGAACTGGTCGGTGTGCTGGCTGCGTTAACACTGTTTGGTTATCTGATCGGCTACTTTTACGGCAAAACGAAGACAGAAGAGGCGTTGCAGGAGAAGATCGCGAAAATGACGAAAATCATCAACGATAAAAACCAGATGATTATCAAAATCAAAGGCGATCTGCGTGTATTACAACGTCGTTACGAAAAAGAGCATCGGCGTATTGAAGAGAATGACAAAACATTGCGCCAAAAAGAGCAGGAACTGGTACGTATTCGAGAGAGTTACGAAGAGCTGGAAACATTGATTAAAGAGATCCAGAAAGATTTTCATATGATCAAACACGATAAAGAGTTGTTGCTCAAAGAACTTGAAGAGAAAAAACAGTTGCTGCGTAACCAAGACGATATTATCATGTTGCTGGAACGTAAAATCAAAGAGTTGACGCACAAGGTTGACTGAACCCCTCCGTTTACCAACTTACGATATCATTACTCCATACAGCGGCAAGGAATTTGGATGCTGAAATTTTTATCGGGAGTAATGATCGTCATGTCTACTTCGCATGCCTGGAACAACCATCTTGTTCATGAAGAGTCTCCGTATCTGCAACAACACGCGCATAATCCTGTCGACTGGTACCCCTGGAGTGATGCTGCGTTTGCCAAAGCGAAAAAAGAGCATAAACTGATTTTTCTGTCGATCGGTTACGCGACATGTCACTGGTGTCATGTGATGGAGCGTGAATCTTTCGAAAACGAAAAGATAGCCGCGTATATGAACAAGCATTTCGTCAATATCAAAGTCGATCGTGAAGAGTTGCCGCATATCGACCGCTATTTTCAGGATGTCTATCTGCTTTTGAACCGGCGTGCCGGCGGATGGCCGCTTTCGATCTTCATGACGCCGGATGCCAAACCTTTCTACGCCGCTACTTATCTTCCGCCGGATAACCGTTACGGCAGACCCGGATTGATTGGTATCGCACAATATCTGTACGAAACATTCCGTGACAAGCCAGAAAATGTACGTAAGAGTGCCGAGTCGATTGAAGCGGCAATGCAGCGTGTCGCAGAGAAAAAAGAGCGTCTTAAACCTGAAAATGTTCAAGGTATACAGTTGGCACGCGCATTTGTCGAAGGTATCGCCGAACAGTTTGATGATCGATACAAAGGTATCGGAGAGGCACCGAAATTTCCGCATGCGACGACACTTGGGACACTGCTGGGTGTTTTTCGATTGACCGGAAATGAAAAAGCGAAGCGGATGGCGACTGATACACTCGAAGTGATGGCAAAAGGGGGGATTTTTGATCAGATCGAAGGGGGATTTTACCGTTACTGTGTCGATGTCGCCTGGCAGGTACCCCATTTTGAGAAGATGCTCTATACCAATGCCGAACTGCTTGAAGTCTATACCGATGCCTGGCTTTTGACGAAAAAACCGCTTTTTGCGAATGTGATCACCGCAACCGTCGACAATGTCATCCGGCGTTTCGAACAGGAAGGACTCTATCTCTCTGCAAGCGATGCGGACAGCGAGGGGGCAGAGGGAAAATATTTTGTTTATGAATATATACCGACTTTACGGGCATTGACGGAAGCGGGACTGGAAAAGAAAGAGGCGGAGGCGATACTCGATTATCTGGGGATTACGAAAGATGGCAATTTCGAGGGGAAAAGCAACCCACATATTACTACCGCTGTGAAAAGACCCAAAGCGTTCCAAAAAGGGTTGGAAGTGTTGCGCCAAATGCGCCAACAACGTACCTATCCGTTTATCGATTATAAGATTCAGACCTCATGGAACGCGCTCTGGTGCAAAGCGTTGCTTAAAGCTTCAGTACTGGATCAGACCTATGCGGCACGTGCGTTAGAAACCCTTGAAAAGATTTGGAAACACCTCTACCGAAACGGCCGGCTTTATCATCAGATGGTTTCCGGCAGAGAGCCGAAAGTGAAGGGCTATCTGGAAGATTATGCCTTTTTGATCGACGCATTGATCGAAGCCTATGAAAAAAGCTATGACGAAACGTGGTTGCAAAGAGCGATACGGCTGGAAGAGGAGGCGGTAAAAAAATTTTATGAAAACGGGGTCTGGTATATGTCCGACGAAGGCTTCAAAACGAAAGCGTCGCCATATGACAGCACCTACCGCAGTGCTGCGGCGGTGATGGTCGGTAACCTCTTCGAACTGGCGATTCTGACCGAGAACAGGCGTCTGCATAATTTTGCGGCAGATGCCCTGAGCCGTCTGGAACCCTCCTTTGCAAAATCGCCGCAAAATTTTCCCTCGCTTACACGTCTCTGGCTTGGGTATCGTTACGGCTGGATTTTAATCAAAGGTAAAAAAGAGATACTGATGAAGTATCGTGAAAAAATCGCTTTGGTCCGATATCCGTTTTTACGATCAAAAGTGCATGAAGAGGCGAAACTGCTCGCCTGTCGCATCGACCGATGCTTTGCCGCGGAGGAGAAGATGGAGCATCTTTTAGAAAAAATAGAATAATTTTCGTTATTTTGTTAAAAAATATGATCCGTGTGCCGATTTAAAGAAAATTCATATCTCTGATCAAGGAAGAAGGGTGGCACTACTGGACATATTCAAGTCGTCCGCAC
>WGAE01000037.1 GCA_015489185.1 Campylobacterales bacterium | reverse complement strand
CTTTTGCATCAGCGGCACTTTCAGCCCCAGTTTTTGGGCTTCATGCACCACATATCCCGTCAGGCTCTCAAGCTCCGTCTTTTTCCCCGCTTCAAAATCGAGTTGCATCGAGGTTTTGGCGCCTTTTGGCAAGTTTTGCGCCTGTTTGATCACCTTTTCGGTCTCTTTGTCGCCCAGCGGCACCCCCAGTGCGTTTGCCACGGCGCGAATCTCGGCAAGTACGTCGTCAACCGCATCACGATGTTGGGCAAAAACGGCATCCATACTCTCACCGTAATAGGCGGTAAGTGTCGCAAAAGTGGCGATGAAGAGGTACTTTTTCCAGCACTCGGTGCGTGCGTCGGCGGTAAGTTTGGTTTTGAGTCCGCTTTCGTTGAGGATCTCCGCCACTGCTTCCATCTTCGGCGTGATCGTCGTGTCGCCGAAGACCATATAAAAGAGGGGCGATTTTTTGCGAATCACACCCGGCGCTTCAATATGGGAGATGATGTAAACACACCCGTCACACACCACCCCTCTGCCGAGCAGCTTTTCGATTGTGGCTTTGTGATCGACACCGTTTGCCAGCGGGATCACAAGCGTCTCATCGCCGATCCAGGGTTTTATCTGCGCGCATGCCGCTTCAAAATCGTAACTCTTGACCGCCAGAAAGACCGCATCAAGCGGCGTGCCCTCTTTCGGCAGTGATGTGTCGGGATGCACCGTGAATGTCTCCTCTGCATCGTTGATCTTTAAGCCCGACTTTTCGATTGCTTCCAGATGCGCCCCTCTGGCGACCAGATGCACATCGGCAAGCCCCTTTTGCACCAGCTTCCCCGCCAGATAACCCCCGACACCGCCCGCGCCCACAACGGAAATTCGCATCTTCTGTTGCATCTCAGAGACTCAATACATGCTGTTTGAGGATGGCGGCGAAAAAGGTACCGCGAAAGACCGTCGTCTGCTCCACATCGCCCGTCACTTCAAGCTTCACTTTGCGCCCGTCGCGCTCCAGCACCGTCGCTTCAAAAACAATCACCTCCCTCACACGCACGGGAGCCAGAAATTCGCACTCGCTTTTGGTCAGCACGACGTTAGAATCGTTCACCGCCGCCATCGCCGCAAAATCGGCACCGCCGAACGTAAACCCGCCATGCACCAATCCTTCTTCATCGGCACGCATCACATCGGTGGTTTCGAGCTCCACCTTCGCATACCCCTCATCCAGCTCCACCACTTCCCCACACAAACCCCTGTCAATCTTCAAATGCGTCTTCAGATCCATCATTTTTCCCTTTTTCATTAGCATATTTTGTCAGGATATTTGGAGTGTTACATGAGAGGCTCAGACCGAAGGGAGGATTTGTCCTCTCATGTAACAGTTCAAATATCCATATGAATGCAACTAATCTAATTATAACACCATCACCCTTGCGCTTTCTGCCCGATCAACACCGACCCTGCAATCACCGGAACAATCCCCGCCAGTTGCCGCGGTGTCGGCACCTCACCCAATATCAACCACGCAAACAGCAGCGTAAAGACCGGAATCAGGCTTACCATCGCACTCAGTTTGGTGATAGAGGTAAAACGCAGCGCCTCGATCCAGAGAATCTTCGCCAGGGTAAAAACCAGCACCCCGTTGAGTACAATCCAGGGTAACGCGTGTAGCAGCGACGCTTGCGAAAGCGGCTTTTCAAAAAGCCACGCCAGCAGCAGCAAAACCGGAATCGCCACCGTATTGCGAAACGCCAGCACCGTCTCGGCACTCACAAACGTACGCGCACGCTTCTGGTAAACATTGGCAATCGGCGCGACGGCGGCTGCCGCCAGTACAAGCAGGTCACCCCGGTTGACGCTGAAATGCTCCGGCACCACAACGATGATCCCGCCAAGCCCCATCAAAAACGCACCCACCGTCGGCAAAAGACCAAGCCGCTCCGATCCCAGGAGATTGAAATAGAGATAGGCAAACAACAACTGCATAATGATAATCACCGACATATTGCCCGCGGTGGTATAACGCAACCCCAGAAAAATCAGCACAAACATCAGATTGATCAGCAGCGCCGTCATACACAGATCAAACCGCGCACGTTTGTCAAAGAGTTCATGAAGTCTGCGTGTAAACGTCAGATACCCCAAAAACAGCACCATCGCCACCGCAATCGAAAAAAGATACGCATACAACGCCCCGACCTGCCGAAGCGTAAAAACCGAAAAAATCGGAAACAACCCCTCCAGCATCGCAAAAATCCAGGCATAAACAATACCCCTTTGCTCATTACTCATCCGTTTCCTTTTTGACCGTTTTCCGCTTTTGCTGCCCAGTTTATACCATAACGCAAAAAAATCTCCAAATCAAAAAATCACCCTCTTGCAACCTGGGGTACAGTTTTTCGATGCAAATTTCAGTATACTGCACCAAAAAACAAAAAGGAGCAACCATGCAAAATGCCTACAACGATCTTGAAAACGCGGTTACGAAGTTTACTCAAAGACTAGATGAAACGACCGCAAAAATCGAAGCGATCGACGAAAAGCTCAAAGCGCTTCGCAGCGAACTCGAACCGCTGGAGACCGAAGTTCTGGAACTCTCTTCAGCTATCCGCAGAGAAGAGCGAAAACTGCACGAAAAACTCAACAAAGCCAAACGGGTGCGCAAACGCTTTCTGCAAGCCGAAACCGACAGAGAGATGGAAACTCTGGAGCGCGATTACGATACACTCATGAAAGAGGTGCACACCCTCGACAAAGAACTCGCCGAAATGCGAGAAAAACTCGAAAAACTGACCGAAAAGGAGGATAAACTCCTCCAAAAAGAGATGGCTCTTGAGGAAGAAAAAGCCGAACTCTATCATGAAAGAGAGCGGATCATCAGCCGGGTGGAACGCCTTTGCAAAAATCTTGGATCGACCATCTCAAGGGTTAAACGGGAGCGTTAAAGTATGGAGAGCACTATGCTCTGACACCCATTTCGTTGCACACATTCGCACATACAGATACGTTAGTTTTTATCCGCTTTTTATCTTGTTTAGACCATAATGCGAAAAAAGTTTCAAAATCGAGGTTCGTCGTGCGTACACCCAAAGGTTTCGGCAAGTGTTACTTTACCCTGACCGCCATACTCGCCCATGCCGTCGCACCAAAACTGCATGCAGAGCGGACACGCTGCACCTTTGCGCATACATATAGCTATGATGAGACCAAAGAGGAGGCAGAAGAGGACCCGCCGCCCGAAACCCTCCTGCTTACCGCATTCCCTTCAACACAAAAGAGCCGTCCCTGTCATTGTAACTGTTACTTCCGTGCGCGTACACTGTTGCTTCTGAAGCTTGTACGTACTCTCCCGAAATGCAACTGTAACTGTCGCTTTTTCAGCTTTCGTCGTACCGGAACCCATCCGCCGAAACCATCCTTTTTCTGACCCTGTTCCACAAGCTTTATCAACCAACACAAACATTAAAAAGAACGAAAAAGGATAAACTATGTTCAAAAATTACACTATCGGATTTCCGCGTATCGGTGAGCAGCGCGAGCTCAAATTTGCTCTGGAGGCGTACTGGAACGGCAAAGAGCCTTTCGAACACGTCCAAAAAACCGCACGCGATCTGCGCCTGCGCCACTGGCAGTACCAAAAAAGTGCCGGACTCGATCTGGTCAGTACCAACGATTTTTCCCTCTACGACACCATGCTCGACACCGCCGTCATGCTGGGTGCGATTCCTGAGCGTTTTCGTGACATCGAAGACCCCACACAGCGCTATTTCGCGATGGCACGCGGCGACAGCAAACGCGTCGCGATGGAGATGACCAAGTGGTTCAATACCAACTACCACTACATCGTCCCCGAACTCAGAAGCGACGACAGTTTCAGCCTGAACAGCGCCAAAGTCATCCGCGAATACCAGGAGTCCAAAGCGGCGGGCTACAACGCGAAGATCAACCTGATCGGTCCGGTTACCTTTCTGGGACTCTCCAAAAAGATCGACCGCGGTGAAACGTACCAACAGTTCGACAAGATCCTGCCGCTCTATCAACAGCTGCTCGAAACGATCGCCGAGCTGGATGAAGAGGTAGTCGTGCAGTTCGACGAACCGATCCTCGTCACCGGTCCAGATGCCGCCGTCCTGAGCCTCGTCAAAAGGGCTTACGATGCCCTCGGCTCCGTCAGCAAGAAGATCAAAATCGTCGTCGCGACCTACTTTGAGCACAGCAACGAAGCAACCGCTGTACTGGTTCACACACCCGTCTACGCCCTCGCGCTCGACTTTGTGCACGGACCCAAAAACCTCGACACACTCGAACAGATCGCCCAAAGCGACAAGAAACTGATCGCAGGGATCGTCGACGGACGCAACATCTGGGTCAACGACATCCAAAAGAG
>WGAE01000036.1 GCA_015489185.1 Campylobacterales bacterium | reverse complement strand
GCAGCGGGGCGGTCCTGGCCTTTCACGATCTGGAGATCCGGGGCGGGGGCAACCTCATCGGCGAAGCCCAGTCGGGCCACATCAAACAGATCGGCTACGGCCTCTACCTGCGGATGCTCGAAGACGCCATCCGGGAGCTCAGCGGCCAGAAGGAGCAGACGGAGCAGGGGGTGGACATCAAACTCCAGGTCGACGCCTACCTCAGTGATGAGTTGATCGGCGAAGACCGCCTCCGCCTGGAGCTCTACCGCCGCCTGGCCCAGGCCGAGAGTGTGGCGGAGGTCTACGAGATCGAAGAGGAGATCAGCGACCGCTTCGGCAAGCCCGATACCGTCACCCGCCAATTCATCCAGATGATGGCCATCAAAGTCCTGGCCAGAGAGCGGGGCATCAGCAAAGTTTCCAGCTACGGTGAAAAGGTCTTCTTCGAATTCCACGACGGCCGGGAGCGGGTGATCCTCAAGGCCCCCAGCAAAGACGACGACGATATTCTGGCCACGGCGATGGAGTATCTGCGAACGCAGAAGGCTTGAGCCGTTTGAAACGGCATCAGCACTCGAGATAGGCTCGAATATCCCTCTGCACCGCTTCGTCGATCTCTTTCGGCTCCAGGACCCTTAGATGGGGCAGCCAGTATTTGACGATGGGGACGATCTCCATGGGGTGAGTGACGGTGACGCTCACTTCGATGCTGCCGTCACGGTCTTCTCCAATGATTTCCTGAGTAGGTGCAATGGGCATGAGCCGGAAATAGCGAGCTACTCCGGCATCGATAAAGAGGCGCACTTCGATGGGATCGTTGGCCGGCTCGAACCAGACGTTGACGGCATTGGCGACTTTTTTTTCCAGATCCTCGGAAATGTCAAAATGCTCCGGCATCAACTCCAGCTCGGAGATTTTTCTCAATAGATACTTTTTGACTCGGCCATTTCGTGTATCTTTTGCGATGACATACCAGTATCCTTGAAAATTGGCGATTTTGACGGGTTCGATATCGATCGTTACCGTCTGATCGTCCAAAGCATACCTGCATCGAACGGCTCGACGCTCTTTGATCGCCTGCTCGATAAGAGTTGCCTCTTTGAGCTTGGGGCCGATGTCTTCCATGTCCAGTTTGGCGTAATAGGGATTGACGGCATTTCGACTCAGCTTTTTCAAAACAGAATGAGCTTTGGCGTAAAAGTCTTGCCCCTGTTTCCTACTTATTTCGTCCAGCAGCTCCATAACCGCCAATTCCTCGGTATCGAGTGTGGCCTGAGATCGGGGATCGTCGATGAAAAATTTCTCACCGTCTTTTTGGATCGGAAAGTGGGAGAGCCGTTCATTGACATCCCGCTGGATCGTCCGTAGGCTGGTGCCAAATTCCTGTGCTAGCTCCTTCATGGAAAGAACCTCTCCGGCATAGAGCCTGGCCAGGATCTCTTTGAGACGTTCGTTGCTCTTTCGGTAGCGGTTTTGGCGGGAGGTTTTGTCGCTTTTATGGTTTATTGTCGGTGAAGGCATCGGATGTTCTCCTTGTGTATAACTCGCATTGTATCGCGCCTTTTGTTAAATGATGACATAAAGTTGTCATATATGGGCGGTATGATACGGTATCTATGATGATGAAGGTTGAGTATCATGAGAAAGATAGTGGCTTGGGGCAATTTGGGAAGGCGCTTAGCGGATGCCTTGGCTGAAAACGAAGCGATTTGGATCACCGATCGTGTCGATCTTTCGAAAAGTGAGAAAAGTGGCTACAAAATCGTTTCGACCAGCATTGCCCCCATTTACGCCTATCGTGAGTTGAGAGCCCTGCTACGCGACTGTGATAGCCTCTGCCTCCTCGGGGCATTGCATTCAAAGAACGCTTTGGCAGCCTTGGATATGATTGCAAAAGTGTTGAAAGAGAATCGGATCGAGCGATGCGACGCTTTTGTAGTGAAGCCCTTTTCTTTTGAAGGTGAGGAAAAGGCCAAGAGGGCAAAAGAGGCGGAGATGCGATTATTGGAGTTTTGTTTTCGTCCTATGATCTACGACAATCAACAAACCGTTGAAAATATTTCGATAGGTACCAATATGGGGTTAAAAGAGGCGCTCGATCATGTGTTCGAAGTTATAAGCTCACAAACAACGAATGGAATCTCATGAAACGTCCCAATCTGTTTTCATATGCGACAAGCGAACTTTCTCAGGACGCGTTTATCTGTTGGCTCCTAGCTTGGGCTTCACCCGAATATAAGGAGGTTGACAACGATCTGCATCAATGCGGTATTGAGTTCATACGAGCCTTATTTACAGAGCATGAAAAAACACCACCGACTGATATCACAGAAATCAAAATAAAAAAACAATACAAAAATATCGATGTTTTGTGCATTGTCAATGGAACATATGCCATATTGATCGAAGACAAGGTTGGAACAAAACATCATTCTAATCAGTTGGCACGTTATTATAAGGAATTGGAGAAAGAAGGTTTTTCAAAAGAAAAAATCATCCCTATCTATTACAAAACGGAGGATCAGTCCAACTACGATCATGTCAAAAATAATCAGTATAAGACCTTTTTGAGGCGGAATATTCTTGATGTGTTGAACACCTACAAAGGGATGAACCATATACTCGTTGATTATCGTGATCGTCTTCAATTTATTGAAGATGAGGTAAACGGGTACAAAACAAAAGATATTTCAAAGTGGAATCAGCGGAATTGGACGGGTTTTTACATGGAGCTTCAAGAAAGGTTAGGCGAAGATGGCAAGAAAAAAGGGAATTGGGGATATGTTGCAAATCCCACCGGCGGTTTTATCGGGTTTTGGTGGCATTTTCAGGGAGACAAAGCTACTTACAGACAGTTTCTTCAAT
>WGAE01000035.1 GCA_015489185.1 Campylobacterales bacterium | reverse complement strand
GTCGTACTGGTTACAATTCCTATGGTCTATGCTTCGACGATCGCCCTGATGTGGCTATTTGGTATCGAGTTTAATGTTGTCACACTGACCGCTATCATTCTGGCGCTGGGACTTCTGCTGGATGATACGGTAGTGGTGATGGAAAATATCGAAAGGCACTATTCGGAGCTTAGGGAAGATATCCGTAAAGCTGTTTTCGGCGGAACAAAAGAGATCATGTTTGCTGACCTGAGCGGGACGATCACAACGATGATCGCCCTGGCGCCGATGCTCTTTGTGGGCGGTTATCCGCAAACGGTTTTTGCACCTCTGATCTCCACACTGCTTTTGGCGCTGGCTGCCTCCTATTTTATCTCCATTACGGCGGTTCCGTTGTTATCACTCTACTTTTTAAGTATCAAAAATCCTCTGTTGCTTAAGGTCGAAAGAGGCTTTAATACTGTTATTTCAAGAGTTAATGATGCTATACAATCCTTTTTTGCCGCTATCGTGAAAACCGCAACGACTTACAAGTCAGTCGCTCTTTTGCTGGTTGCAGCACTTATTGCCCTTTTTGTGAGCTCCGTCAAACTGGTGATGCCGACGGTCGGACAGGAGTTGATGCCGCCTATGGATACAGGGGCAATCGCCGTCAAAATCACGACCGATGCAAATCTGCCCATCGCAAAGACTGAAGAGGTGATGGAGCGTGTCAATCAGGTGATGTATGAAAAAGGCGGTAAACAACTTCTGCGCGTATCCGGTTCCATTGGAAGTGAAGCGGGTATTATGAGTATCGGTAGTGGAAGCGGGATCGATCATATCTTGATCATGGCTACGTATGTGAATCGTCATGAGAGAGAAGAGACTATTTGGGATATTGCCAACTATTTACGAAGAGAGCTTGCAAAGATACCTCATGTAAAATATCTTGAAGTCTCTCCAAGCGGCTCCACGGCGATGGCAAGTATCAGAGCCTCTGTGGATACGATGCTCAGTTCATCAGACTACCGACTGCTTCAGCATGAAGGGGAAAAGGTTGCAGAAGCGATGCGTCATACCAAAGGGCTTGTTTCGGTGCTGAAGACCTGGGATATGGACAAAGTGGTCTATGATCTGCAGATCGATGAACAACAGGCTTTGACGTACGGACTCACTCGTGCCGATGTATCAAGCCAGCTTCAGATGATGCTCAGAGGTGCACCGGTAGCGACATTTCCCAAAGAGAATTCGATGGATTATCTGGTAAGAGTCTGGCTGCCGCAAAAGCAGATCGATGACTTCAGCACGATCTTAAATACCCTCATCGACACGCCAAAAGGGAAAATTCCGTTGAATAAAATTGCAAAACTAAGCGCAAACAAAGAGCCAAGTACCATCACAAGAGACGGTTTGAATTATACACTGGAGATTTACGGAAACCGCGAAAAAGCGGCGATTTCGCATATCATGGCAAACTTGAGAGAACAACTTGAAAAAGTTCAGCTCAATCCTCAGGTAGAGATAGAGCAGATCGGAGAGGAGAAACAGTTCAAAGCTTCGGCAAGCCGTATGATTGGAGCGATTATCGTTGCGGTATTGCTGATTTTGTTTACACTGATCGGTATGTTCCATTCGATTAAGATATCGTTGATGATACTCTTTTCGATCCCTTTGACGATTATCGGAGCATCGTGGACAATGCTGGCGATTGGTTACCATGTCTCTATGCCTGCAATGATGGGTTTCATGTTGCTGTCGGGGATCATCGTCAACAATGCCATTTTGCTGATTCACTTCGCACTGGAACAGATCAAACAGGGGATGAAGAAAAAAGATGCGATGCTGGAGTCGATCAAAATCAGGACCCGACCTGTCTTGATGACGGCATTTGCCGTATCGGTAGGTATGCTGCCCGTCGCTCAGGGATCAGCCATAGGACTCGAAAGACTCGCACCGCTTGGCGCTGTCGCAATCGGCGGGTTGATCGTCGGGACATTGATGACACTGATTTTTATCCCGATCGGATTTATCTGGCTGGTGGATGAGAAGAGTGTGATAGAGGAGGAATAGTTGCCGCCGGCAGCTATTCTGCTGTCTCCTTTTTCAGAAGAAAACGATGATGACTACTTTTCCTAAAAAAGCTCAGCTATTTTCCACTTTTTTTGGCAGCCAGATAGCCGATAACAATTGTAAGAATCAAACCTGTTCATTTTGAAATATTTGGCAAATAGCCTGCAAAATAAAATGTAGTTTATATAGCGTTAACACAAAAAGAGTAAGATTAGAAAAAACAAGGAGCGTTTTTATGAAACTTAAAATAACGCTGTTGTTGACTATTGCGCTTTTAAGTGTAGTCAATGCAGAACCAACCGGTGAAACACTGGTAAAGAATAAATGTTCTGCTTGTCATGTGATGACCCGTCCGCAGGATATGAGCAAACTTGTGGCGCCTCCTATGATGGGTGTCATGAGACATGTCAAAATGACCTATCCAAACAAAGCGCAAGCGGTTGCTTTTATCAAAGATTATGTGTTGAATCCAAGCAGAGAGAAGGCTATTTGTATGCCCCAGAAGATCGAGCGTTTTGGATTGATGCCTTCGCAAAAGGGGAATGTGACACCAAAAGAGCTGGAGGATATCGCTTCATGGCTGTATGATAACTTTCCGCCAGAAGGATTTAAAGGAATGGGGCGTGGTATGTACAGAATGATGCACCAAAATAACTAAAAAGATAGTGCTTGATGGTTCATATCCATATATTGCTTCTGGAAGATGATGTGCAGCTCAGCGATACCATCAAGCAGTTTCTGGAACATTCGGGATATACGATCTATCCCGCGTACGATGCTTTTGGCGCGAAAGATATTTTATATGAAAAAAGTATCGATTTGATGCTTCTGGATGTCAAGGTTCCGAACCAAAACGGTTTTGACTTTTTAAAAGAGGTGCGCGAAAGCGGAGATACGACACCTGCTATCTTCATCACCTCTTTGAATGCGGTAGATGATGTCACCAAAGGCTTTGATGCCGGGTGTGATGATTATATTCGCAAACCTTTTGCACTCAAAGAGCTTTTGGTGCGCGTTGAATCGCTCATCAAACGTCACTACGGTACCAAGGATAGTAAAGTTGATTTGGGCAACGGTTATCTGTTTGATATCAAAGGGCTCTTTTTGGAAAAAGATGGGCACAAGATCGCTTTAAAAACAAAAGAGAGCAGACTGCTTTCTCTCTTTCTGAAATATCCCAATGAACTGCTTACATATGAGCGCATCTATGAAACACTCTGGGATTTCGACGAGACTCCAAGCCAGGGGAGTTTACGAGCTTATGTCAATACATTACGCAATCTGTTGGGAAAAGATCGCATAGAGACGATCAAACAGACAGGTTATCGCTATGTTAAGCAGTGAAAGACGCTCTTTAATCCGCTTTTTGGTGATCTATCTCAGCTCCACTTTTGTACTCTTCGCACTTGGGACTTATATTTTTTATATTTTTCAAAAATATCAAATTGTTAATAGCCAGTATGATAAGTTGGAGTTAAAATCTGAGCAGGTTGTACAAAAACTGAGAGAACTACATCAAACTTTTGACAAGCCGCTCTTATATCCGAATGACCCCTCTTTTGAAACGGCAATCTACAATCTGGATCAAGCGTATATTTTTGGCACATTCAATCCAAAAAAGATTGCCTGGGATAAGGAGTTTTATCGAGATGGAGATAAGCTTTTTTATCTCTATCGTATGCAACCCTACTATCTGGGGGCTGCTTATCTTTTAGTGTCTCAAACTTTTAACAAAAAGCCGCTTGAAGCGTTGGTTAAGATGTTGGTTCTGTTTTTGATCGCAGCAGGCGTGCTGTTTACTCTTCTGGGGCTGTTTTTGGGACGTCTTTTTACCGCACCTATGCGAGAGTCGATCGAGATGATGGACAGGTTCATAGAAGATACCACCCATGAACTCAACACGCCGATCAGCACAATTTTAAGCAACATTGAACTTATCGATACCCTCTATGAGTGTGAAGGCAAAACAGAGATGAAACGCATCGAGATGGCGTCTAAAACACTCAGCAGACTCTATGAAGACCTCACTTTTCTGAAGCTCAATCACAACTATCACCGAAAAATCGAAAAACTCAATCTCTCCAATCTCCTCATCGAGAGACTGGCGTTCTATGATACGCTGATAGAAGCAAAAGCAATCAAGGTGGTAAAAAATATAACACCAGATATTTTCATAGAGATGGATAGCAATGATGCGATCCGTCTGTTGGATAATATACTTTCAAATGCGATCAAATACAACTATAAATCAGGTCGAATTGAGGTGACACTCATAGCCGCTAAACTGGAGATCATCAACGATGGAGAGGGGATCAGAAAAGAGGATATCAGGCTCATCCAAAGCCGTTTCAAACGCGCCAACAGTAGTGAAGGAGGGTTTGGGATCGGGCTTGACATCATCGGACAGATCGTAAAACGGTACAACTTCAAGCTTGAAATCATCTCCGATACGAATCAGCCCACAAAGGTAATACTCTTATGGTAAACAAACTTCTTATATTTGTCCTTTTTGTAACTTTTGCACAAGGTAAAGAAGCGCCTCCTCTGGTGCAGCAAAACTGTTTAAACTGTCATATGCAACAGAAGATTCCCAGTGAATTTATATATAGACGCTATTTGATGAAGCTGAGCACCAGAGAGAGGATTGCAAAGCATCTTTTTAGTTATCTGAAAAATCCAAAGATAGAAAATTCTATTATGCCTAAGCAATTTTTTTTGAAGTTTCCAAAAAAAAAGGCTTTGGATTTAAATGATACCATTTTAGAAGAGAGCATAGAACAATATTTGAATTATTTTGACGTGCAAAGAAAATTGAATCTTAAAGATTGATATAGGGTTCATACCGACTTGTTATGATCAAAAAATTTTAGATTAAGGACAAAAGTATGAAAATAGTCTTAATTAAAAGTGTATTACTTATAGCTTTTTTTCTCTTTGCTGCAGGTTGCAGTGTTAACGGGGGAAAAGGTGCCAATAAAAATGCTTATATTACAGGGTTTCCGACGTCTGTAGAGTCTGCATTGAACAGTGCAAAATATCCATTAAATGAAAAACTGGTAAACACTATTTCCTATATGGGAAATGAAGAACGGTTGGCTTATGATGTTTATAACAGACTTTACTCCAAATGGGGTATTAAACAGTTTGTCAATATTGCAAGCAGGTCAGAGTATCAACATATTACCGCCGTTCAACAATTGGTTCAAAAATACAAAATAAGTGATGATGTCAATTTTACAAATATAGATATGATCCCCTTGGGGTATATGAATATCCCGATTGAAGAGATGAAATCGGGAGCTTATGATATTTCAAAAATTCAAAATTTATATAATGACCTGGTATCAAAAGGTTTGAATTCAGAAATAGATGCATTAGAAGTCGGATGTATGGTAGAAGTTACAGATATCAATGACTTAGATGCATATCTGGAAACGGCTAAAGAGTCCAATGCAGCAGATGTTGAAGAGGTATTTGCTTTTTTGAGACAAGGCAGTTACAATCACTACTGGGCTTTTGACAGAGGTTTAAAGAACAGAGGTGTTGCAGATGGGTGTTGCAGTCTTGGTACTCAAAACGGTGTAAATTATTGTCATCCTGAGTATCCTCAAAAATAGAGAGCTACAATGCGAAATTTTTTTGTTTTAATTCCTTTTGTTTTATCACTTCATGCTATAGATTATCCTACGGAGACAAAAGAGATAAGAAAAGTTAAATACGAAATGTTGCAATCTCTGGATATTAACGGATCGTCGAAAATGACACTCTACAAAATTATTACCTCTTCTTTTAATGTAAAAGCTTATAAGGAAAACTATATATTGCCTTTTAGCTATCGTTATGACAGTGATTTTGTTCCTAACGGTACGCATACACCCAGAAAAACAGAAACTGAATATCAGGTGAGTATTCGTTATGATTTTGCATCTAACCTTTTTGGTTTAGGGGAAATTTATAGTTTTGGATATACACAGCGTTCATGGTGGCAAGTGTATGCAAAGTCTGCCTTTTTTCGCGAATCCAATTACCAACCGGAACTTTTTGTCAAAATTCCAAGCCATAAATTTTTAAAACATACGCCTTTAAAAGGGTTTAAAATAGCGTTGATTCATCAGTCTAACGGACGAGGAGGAGAGTATGAACGCAGTTGGAATAAGCTTAGCTTTTCTACTTTTTTTCAATATTGGAATCTTATTACACAGCTGGAGTTCTGGTTTCGCCTGGCTGACAATATAGACTACAATCCAGATTTAACCAAGTATATAGGAGATGGGCAGATAAAGTTTATGATTCCTTATGAAAAACATTTGTTCAAACTGGCTATGCGTTACGGTTTTTTAGCTAGAAAGGGTTCCGTAGAATTTACTTACTCGTACCCTTTGCCTGCACGGGAAGAGAATGATCTTTTTCTCTTCTTTAAAACCTTTAATGGTTATGGTGAAAGTTTGATTGATTACAATCACAGAGTGAACAAAGTTTCTGTTGGACTGGCTATCAGTCGTTAATGCAAACAATAATTTTAATTAATGATTCTCTATAAAACTACTAAAAAGGATAAATAATGAAAAAAATATTGACAGGTTTGTGTATAGCAGCTTCTTTACTTGCGCTGACGCCAGGAGAAATACCCAAAGAGGTTACATTATCTGGTAAAAATGGTGGAAGGGTGGATGGAATGCCCTGGCATTCCAGGATGCTTACAGATAAAGTCTATGTTCTCTTTTATGTCGATCCGGATAAAAAAGATGACAATGAGGCGTTTATCGATGCCTTACATCAAAAAAATTATGACAAAGAGAAGTATGGTTCAGTTGCCATTATTAACCTCAAAGCAACATGGTTACCCGATTTTGTGATTGCAAAAAAACTAAAAGCGAAACAAAAAGAGTTTCCTCATACAATTTATGTCAAAGACAAGACAAAGTACTTAGTCAGGGAATGGGGATTGAAAGATGATGCTTCCAATATTCTTATTTTTGATAAACAGGGAAAGCTCATTTATCAGCATGACGGCACAATAGATAAGGAAGAGATGCAAAAAGCTTTTGCAGTTATCGAAAAAAATTTAAATAAATAAAAATTTCAATAGGTGTATATAGCTTCAAGGTTGGGTAAGTATAATAACTGAATAACTATTCAGGAAAAACTATGCACGAATACAGCATCGTCCAGGCACTTTTAAATCAATGCGAAGAGATCGCCGAGCAAAACGAAGCCGAAAAGATCACGAAAGTGGTGACGAAGATCGGGGTGATGAGCGGCGTGGAGCCGCATCTGCTGCAGATCGCTTTTGATACTTTCAAAGAGGGGACGAAGTGTGACGGGGCGGAGTTTGTCATGAACATACAGAAGCTGAAGTTGCACTGCAATGCATGCGGCGCGGAGTTTGAGATCGATGAGTTTCGGTATCAGTGCAGGGTGTGTGAGAGTCTGGATGTGAAGGTGATTGATGGGGAGGAGATGTATTTGATGAGTTTGGAGATGGAGTGATGCAAGAGTATTGGGAAATTTACATGAAAAATCTGGAGGGGCATCCTGCGTCTGTTCAGTTTAATGCCGGTATTTCGATGGATATCGAAAAGAATAAACATATCTTCCCGACGGTGGGATTTGTCAAAGTGATACTCAAAGACCCGAATGAGAGGGGGTTGTTGCGCGAAGCGGAAGAACCGGAGATTTTGTATATGGAGGACAAACTCGAAGCGGCGATGCTGAAGTTTCGCATAGGCAAATATGTGGGGCGGGTGATCACGCAGGGGTCGGTGACATTTATCTTCTATCTGCAGTTTACCTACAACTGGCAGGACTTTCTGACCTATGCGCTCGATGAGTTTGAAAGTTATGATATCACGAACGGCTTTCAGGATGACCCCGAGTGGCACTACTACCGAAACCTCCTCTTTCCGACCGCCGTTGAATGGCAGATTATCCAAAACCACAAAGTGTGTGACGCACTCAAAGCACAGGGCGATGCACTCCATCAAAAACGTGCGATCGAACACCGCATCTTTTTTACGGACATCGACCAGAAAGCGCCTTTTTTAGAAGTAGTGGAAAAGGAGGGGTTTAAATATATGGAGGATGTGGTGCATGAAGAGGGATTCGAGGGTGTGAAAATCTACCGACAGGACAAACCCTTTTACTACGATATTGACGAAGTGACGCTCTATCTGATCGAAACGGCGGGAAAATTTGCAGCGCAGTATGACGGCTGGGAGACGAGTCTGGTCAAACTCTGAAAGAGGCGGGGTCTTTGAACTTCATGATGATCTTTTCGAGTGAAACGGTCTGCTCTTTTTGCTTTACTCCAATGCCTCTCTTTTTCAGGTCGGCAAGAATCACGCCGATGTAACGGTTAAACACTTCATGAAGTATATCACTCAGTCCGAATGCAAAGGTGATCTCCGCCGGAACGATTGCGATGATATTAGATTCTGGTCTCGGCTTGCCCTGAAGTTCGAGCATATCCAGACACTGCAACACCCCTATCTCATGCGCACTGCCGCTGTTTAATCCGTATCCTCCCAGCTCTTTAGCAGGAATATTGTAGATACTTCCCGGCGCATCCTCCAGCGCGATCGTATCCAAAATAATGATATCATCATATTCGATAAAGAGATCGAGTAGTTTGATCCCCTCCACGCCGCCGTTGATGATTTCAATGTCGGGTATGAAGGTGTAGTTATGCAGCAGGTATTCAGCGGCATAGACACCGATACCGTCATCTTTTTGGAGGACATTGCCGATACCGAGCAGTAATGTTTTTGGATTAGTTTGCATCACATATTTTAAAAAATTTTTACTTATAACCGATATAGGTATGGTAAGGTTGCAGAGGTAAAGGAAAAGAGATTCTGAAAATTAAATATTTTTCATGTGTCACTTTTCTTCTGTTATTGTTTTGTTATCCAAAAGGATTATAATACGCGTGCAAAATTTCATACAGGAGGTATAGAATGGCTGTTAAAGAGAAAAAAGAACACAAAGTACAAGAGGTGCTCTCTTTTGAAGAGCGTTTACTGAGACTTAGATTTAAAAACTCCAAAGAACGAGCTTTTTTGTTTGCTAATGAAAAGCAGACTGACAAAGTTGTTGCGAAACAGTGAACTTCTGCAATTGCCGACCGCCATACATAATAACGAGGAAGAATCAGCAGATTATATCTCCTCGTTATACTATCTTATTTAAATATTAAACATTAAGCTTAATTAGATAAAATCAATATTGTATAATTTATATTCAGGAGTGTTCTATGAAAAAAGCAGTATTGATTAGTGGTATGGCGGTTGTTTTCAGTCTGTTTTCTACCGGTTGTGCGACAATAGTTTCAGGGAAAACGCAAAAGATTAACTTGACATCATCCAAACCGCAAACGGTTGAGATTGACGGAGAGACCTATCAGGCTCCTAAAATTGTGACGTTGCAAAAAGAAGATAAAGATAGGGTACTGACTGTAAAAGAGTGTAATAAAAAAGTCTTGTTGAAAAAGAAGATCGAACCGATGTTCTGGGGAAATATTTTGATCGGAGGGGTGATCGGTTCTACGATAGATTATGCGACAAAATCGATGTGGAGATATGAACCGGACAATGTGGATGTGTCATGTAAATAGTTGATATATTATGGGCAGGGTGGTTTTTCTTTTTTTGCTCCTGATGTATCCTCTTTTTGGGATAGGAGCGGATATTTCTGCCCGTCAATATATCCGGACGGCGGAGCGCCTGCATCTGGCGGACTCCGATGTCTGGAAAGGGTTGATACACGCCACAAAAAACGGTAAATCCGCTATTTATGATCCTTCATTTTTGCTAAGCTATCCCCATTTCTCTCTTCATAACGAGTTGGTTGCCACTCTTGAGGCAATGTTGTATAAAAATAGACATCAACGTCAACAAGTAATATGTAAATTTCCCGCACGGATTTTGTGGCTTAAAGAAAAACTGCATATAACAGATTTGAATTTGATTTTCGAAAAGTGTGATGCGTTTCAAAAGTATCTTACCAAAACAGCAAATGATCATATCTCGTTAGTTTTTGCTTCGGAGAATGTTTCCAACCCTTCCAGTATGATGGGACATACATTTTTTAAAATATCGGGCAAAGATAAACAGGGACGTGACCGGGCACATGCTGTTTCATTTTATACGGTTATTGATACTTTGAATATTCCGTGGTTAATAGTCAAAAGTACGGTAATCGGTATGCAGGGATTTTTTTCACTGACTCCCTATGAAGAGCAGCGTTTTCGAAACAATGTTTTGGAAAACCGCAATATCTGGGAGTATAGTTTGCGGCTTTCGGAGAATGCCAGAAAACTTTTGTATTACCATTTCTGGGAGCTCAAAGATGTAAAACTGACTTATCTCTTCACCGGTTATAACTGTGCAACGATTATGTATGATATGCTCTATATTACCGGTGTAAAGCCGAAAAAAAGAGGGTTTTTCTGGTTAACCCCAAAAATGCTTGTCAAAGAGGTTAACAGGCTGGGGATAGTGGAAAAAAGCAGATTGATTCCTTCCGATGTCTGGTATCTTAAAATGCTTGAAGATATACTTACGCCGGATTCCCGAAAACATATTCTTGAACTTTATCATTCCGGAAATTATCAGGCAATGGCGACTTATCCTTTTTCGAATAAGCCTCTTCAACGTTTTGCTGAAAAAGCGCTGATGAGGGAGTATGGGGAGTATCTCTATTTTCATTCTCATATCCGGCGTAACAGGTATATGCAAATACAGAAATATACTCAATCTTTTCGAGTGCATACTAAGCTTCCCGAACTTGATTTGTCACACTACAAAAATCCGCTCAAAAGTCCGGGAGAGAGACAGATACAATTAGGGTACGATACGTATGATAAATGGATGTTAACGTTTTTACCCGCTGCAAATACATTGAGTTCGGATAATCGTCAATATTTCAGTGAACGGAGTCTGAAAATCGGTGAAGCGACACTTTCTATGCGACATCATAGTGTGAAGCTGAAACGTTTTGACTTGTACAATGTGGTTTCTTTGATTCCCTGGGATCCTTTTACAAAAAAGCTTTCTTTTGCGTTTGAGTGTAATTACAAAACACATTACAATACCCGGTTAGAGCCTTATCAGGCGTATAATCTCTCTTTTGGTGGGGGAATTACCCGAAAGATTGGTGAGGATATCTATCTTTTTTCTTTGCTAAACGGTGGTATTGCTTACGGAGGAAAACGTTTTTACGGTTATCTCGCACCGGAAGCGGGATGGATTATGTATGAAATTTTACACATGAAGAGTGTTGTACGTTATCGCTATATTTATCATCAGCATAACAGTCGTTCAGGATATCATCATCTTTTATGGACGC
Organism: Campylobacterales bacterium; assembly: GCA_015489185.1. Taxonomy (GTDB): domain Bacteria; phylum Campylobacterota; class Campylobacteria; order Campylobacterales; family QNZT01; genus QNZT01. The sequence continues at coordinate 7,630 of WGAE01000035.1, read as the reverse complement.
AATCTCTCTTTTTGAATCGCAATCATCGCATAGAACTGGAGTGGAGTAAACGGTTTAAAACCGGAAAATCGTTTCAACACTCCATATTACGCTATGTTTACACATTCTGATTTTAATCTAAAAAACAAGCAGTAATTATTTAATATAAAATATGCTATATTGAAAATATTCATGAAGCATAAGGGGTGTGAAGGGTTATGAAAATCGCTATCGTTGAAGATGATATCAATATGCGTAAATCGCTGGAGATTGCCCTCAAAGAGTATGACGAATACGAAGTTGTTGCTTTCAAAAACGCGATCGATGCGATGAAAAAACTCGATTCGACCTTCGAAGTGATCATTACCGATATTACGATGCCGCGTATGAACGGGCTGGAGTTTATCAAAGAGATCCACTTCCCCTGCAGTATTATCATCATTACGGGCAATGCCACCCTCAATACGGCGATAGAGGCGATTCGTTTTGAAAATGTCAAAGATTTTCTGACCAAACCTTTTGAAGTGGAAGATTTGATTGCGGTTTTGGAGCGTGTCAAAAAGGTACGTGAGAAAAAGGAGGCGTACGAAAAGCGGTTTGTTACCAAGGATCGTCGTGTCGGCATGCCCGATACCCGAAAGATCAAAGTCGAGCGGCGTAAACAGGGGAGTGACCGGCGTAAAAAGTTTTACGGTACGAGTGAAAAACTGGAAAAGATCAAATCGACACTCTCCAAAGCGGCAAAAACAGATGCTTCGATTATGTTACTGGGAGAGAGCGGTGTAGGAAAAGAGCTTTTTGCACGCTATGTGCATGAAGAGTCTCCCCGCTATGCCGGACCGTTTATTGCGATCAATATGGCTGCGATACCGGAAAATCTGCTTGAGAGTGAGCTTTTCGGTTATGAAAAAGGGGCGTTTACCGATGCGACGTCACAAAAGATCGGTCACTTCGAGAGTGCGCACAAAGGAACGCTCTTTCTGGATGAGATCGGCGAGATGCCGATGTCATTGCAGGCGAAACTGTTGCGTGTGATTCAGGAGCGCGAGATTGTGCGGGTGGGCGGTACCAAACCGGTCAAAATCGATGTACGTATTGTCTCCGCGACCAACGCAAACATTTTAGAAAAGATCAAAAACAAAGAGTTTCGGGAAGATTTGTATTACAGATTAAATACAATTCCTGTTAAAATAGCGCCGCTGAGAGAGCGGAAGGAAGAGGTTATCGATATCGCTACCGAGTATCTCTACCGGACATGTCGCCAGTACAATATGCCTTACAAAACACTTAGTGACGAAGCCAAAGCGTTGTTGCTGGAGTATGACTGGCCCGGAAACGTGCGGGAGTTGAAGTCTGTGATCGAGCGGGCGGTGATTTTGAGCGAGGGTGACCAAATCGTTCCTGACGATCTCGGTTTGGATATACGTTTACAGATACAATAATTTTGTAAAAAGAGGGTTTTTATGAGAAAATTCAATGTTGCGGTTGTAGGTGCTACCGGTGCGGTAGGTGAAGAGTTTTACAGATTGTTCGAAGAGTACAACTTTCCGATTGCGAAACTGGTGCCGCTGGCGAGTGCCAGAAGTGTGGGCAAAGAGATCGAATATGCCGGTGAAACGATCAAAGTACAGGAGCTGACACACGATATTTTTGAAAAAGAGGAGATCGATATCGCCTTTTTTTCCGCGGGGGGAAGTGTTTCTGCGGAGTTTGCCGATTCGGCGGTTGATGCCGGTGCGGTTGTGATAGACAATACCAGCCACTTTCGTATGGAACCCGATATTCCGCTGGTGGTTCCTGAAGTCAATCCTGAAGATATCAAAGAGTGGAAAAACCGGGGGATTATCGCAAATCCCAACTGTTCGACGATTCAGATGGTACAGGCGCTCAAAGCGTTGGATGATCTCTACGGTATCGTGCGTGTAGATGTCAGTACCTATCAGGCGACCAGCGGCGCGGGTAAAGCGGGTATGGAAGAGCTAGTGAAGCAGATGCAGGATTTCTTCGCGTTCAGACTGGATGAAAGTGAGCACAAAGCCTTTATGCATCAGATTGCGCTCAATGTCATTCCGCAGGTTGATGTCGCGATGGAGAACGGTTTTACGAAAGAAGAGATGAAGATGGTCAATGAGACCCGAAAGATTCTCCACAAAGATATCGAAGTGGCGGCGACGTGCGTGCGTGTGCCTGTACTTCGCAGCCACAGCGAGTCGGTGACGGTCACGTTTGGCGAAAATGTGGTGGTCGATGTGGATCAAGTGCGCCGTGCATTTGCCGAGTTTGAGCATCTGGTGGTGCAGGACGATCTGCCAAACGGTGTCTACCCCATGCCCGTTACCGCAACCGATACCGATTTAACCTACGTCGGAAGGATAAGAAAAGATATTTTTAGAGATAATATACTCCACTTTTGGAACGTCGCGGACCAGGTACGTGTAGGTGCGGCGACCAATGCCCTGCGTATTGCGCAAAAATGGATTGAATTGGAGGAGTAGATGTCTCATGAAGAGCAAGAACCAAAACCGGTAACCCCAAATACACACAACCAGTCCTGGCTGGAGCGAATCTTTGAAAGTGCGCTCTGGCAGTCACGTTTTTTTGTCTTACTGGCGGTAATTTTTAGTATGCTGGGCGGGATTGCCCTCTTTATTGTCGCGAGTGTCGATATTTGGGAAGTGGTAGTGATGGTTTTTCAGACGTATGTCAACCATATCCATCCCGACCATTTTCATGAGAATATCGTCAGCGGTCTGATCGGTGCGGTTGACCTCTATCTGATGGCAATCGTGATGTTTATTTTCGGTTTCGGTTTGTATGAGCTTTTTATCTCCGAGATCGATATCGCAAAGGGCGGTGCGTCACGTATTTTGGAGATTCATTCACTCGATCAGCTCAAGGACAAACTTGCGAAAGTTATTGTTATGGTGCTGGTGGTTAGTTTCTTCAAGCGTGTGTTGCATACGCCTTATGAAGGTGCGATAGAGATGCTCTATTTTGCCGGTTCGATACTTGCGCTCTCGGTGGGATTATATTTTTTACATAAGGGTGGAGAACATTAATGGGTAAAATTTTTGTAGATGCGTGTTTCGGCAAACCGACGCCGTATACGCCGGTATGGATGATGAGACAGGCGGGGAGATATCTGCCCGAATATATGAAAGTGCGTGAAAAAGCGGGCAATTTTCTGAACCTTTGCCACAATCCGGAACTTGCCGCCGAAGTGACACTGCAGCCGGTCGACATTCTGGGTGTAGATGCCGCGATTCTCTTTTCCGATATTTTGGTAGTCCCCAACGAGATGGGGATGAAACTCGATTTTGTCAAGGGGGAAGGACCGGTTTTTGAAGAACCGGTTCGTGATGAAAAGGCGCTTGAGGCTTTGCTTGGCGGTGAAGCGGCAGCGGACAGACTAACCTATGTGTATGATACGATCAGACTGGTGCGTGAAAAGCTGGCGGACGACAAAGCGTTGATCGGCTTTGCCGGAGCACCGTGGACGCTTGCGACCTATATGATCGAAGGGCAGGGTACCAAAACCTACAGCATCTGTAAAAAACTGATCTATACCGAACCGGAATTTATGCACAAGTTGCTTTCCAAAGTGACCGAAGTGGTCAAATACTACCTCGAAAAGCAGATCGAAGCGGGTGTCGATGTGGTGCAGATCTTTGACTCCTGGGCTGCCGCGATCGAGCCGAGCAAATATGATGAATTTTCCTGGAAATATATGGTCGAGATCGCCGAATATCTCAAAGAGAAGTATCCGCATATTCCTGTCATCATGTTTCCCAAAGGGATTGCCGCATTTGTAGAGCGGGGCTGGGTTTACGGAAACTTTGATGTTTTCGGCGTCGACTGGGGTACGCCGATGGCGCTTGCCAAAGAGAAACTGGGTGATCGTTATGTTCTGCAGGGCAATATGGAGCCCTGCCGCCTTTACAGCAAAGAGGCGACGAAAGAGTGTGTGACATCGCTGGCAAATACGATGAAAGAGGGAAGACACATTTTCAATCTAGGACACGGTATTCTTCCCGACGTTCCGGTTGAGAACGCAAAATATTTCGTCAAACTCTGTCAGGAAGTGAGTCGAAGAGACTAATCGATCACCGGCACCTGCGGCGGGCTTTTGCCGCTGTCGTGTGTTTGCGGCGAAGCGGGCGGGGTGTCGGTACTGTTTCCGCCGCATCCTGTCATCATCAACAGTATCGAAATAATCCATACATATCTCATGGTAAGACTCCCAGATTTTCTAATTTACGATATTTGATCTTTCCGTTGGAAAAATAGGCGACGTAGGTTACGCCGTTGATATCAAAGATCAATCCTCTCTGATAGATACTGTAGCTGTTTTGGTCCCCCTGAATCGGGTGGTAGACTTTGATCGCGTTTTGTGCGATCTGAAAAATACCCAGATAATCGACGCTGGAGTGATACCCCTCGTTTGCATTGTAGGCAAATGCAAAAAGTTTGTCACTGTTTCGGTATGCAAGTGCTTTGTGATTGTGTTCCACTTCACTGCGGTTATAATTTCCGGGGAGGGTGTAACTGTCGAGTGAAACGGGATGTGCAAAATCACTCACATCGAAAAGCTCCAGTTTCAGACCCAGTGTCTGCCCCTGCGGTGTCGCGTCGCGTCCGAAACCGAGTATGAGATTTTCGCTGATCGGATGCAGATAGGATGAGAAGCCGTCAATCTGCAGTTGTCCGATTTTTTTCGGATGTGACGGATCGCTAAGATCGAGTGTATAGAACGGATCGGTTTGTTTAAACGTAACGATATACCCCTTATCTCCCATAAAACGTACCGCGCGTATCGTCTCTCCCTCTTTGCCCAGTCCACTGAGAACACCCTGAATGATGAGATTGTTTTGTACGGTTTTGAGGGTATAGAGTGTATTGACGGTATTGTTAAGCCAGGAAAAACCCTCGCTTGTGGCGATGCGCAGGATATTGTGATATTCGCTGAGACTGAACTGATTGAGCGGTGTGCCGTTGACAAAACCTGCCGCACGGTAGCCCATCTGATCACCGAGCGCAAATTTGTAAATCACGGAGCGTCTTTTGAATCGGTCGAAGCTGTAGTAGATCGGATATCGGTCTGAGACGAGATAGAGTGCTTTTTGTGAAGCGTAGACGGTGTTGGGGTATCCGAGTATTGAAGCGGTTTGTATCGGTTGTGTGTTATCCAGATCGATTTTGGTAACGGTTGTGATGACCGCCTGCTGGTCTATTTTTGCAGGCGCATACACTGTTTCGGGAGTGATCAGCACATTTTCGAGGGTATTGTCGATATGTACTTTGGGAATCAAATATTCAGAGATGATATGCGGATGCTCATAGTCCGGTCTGTAAAATCTTTGCTTTTCATCAACCGACAGACCGTAACAGCGGGCATACTGTTTGTAGTCGTCGGCTACAATACCTCTGTTTTGAACAAATGGAGGAACACTGCCGCCGCTGCCTCCTGATCCGGTGTTTGTTTCAGTTTCGTCTGATGTTTCCGGTGGGACTGGATTACCGAAAAAGTAGTTTTTACACTCGGGTGCGTTGACATAGATACGCGGATATGTCACATTGACGATCGGACTAAATTGACTAACAAGATAGAGTTTGTTTTGTATGAGTCTGCTGGTTTTCAGATAACCGTCTATTTTGAATTCATGAAGTTTATGGATTGCATTGAATGTTTTAACATCATAGATTTCGACATAAAAGGCGGGGACGGTAAACTCTCTTTTGGTTTTTTCTGTTTTTGCCGGAGCGGTTTGTTTGGGCGTTTCGTAAATGGTGTCGATGACACGGTTTGCGGAGAGTACAATCAGTTTGTCCCCTGCAAGATAGAGCGCATCGGGATTGCCTCGCGGGGTGATGGTCGTAAGCGGTTCGGTTTTGCCGTTTAGGATCTCTGAAAATGTCGTTATGCCGATTTTGGTCTGTTGCGGTGTGCTATTGTCACGGTAGAGAAAAAAGATAGCTCGGTTATTGTGTTTGATGATATCCGCTTCGTCGACTCTCGCTTCCTGTATGTTGGTTTGTGAAGCATTTTGTGCCTCATCTTGGGCAAAAGCGGGTGCCGCATCTTTGGTTGCGCCGCCTTCGTCAGCAACAACCATCCCCGGCGCTCGCAATGCTGTAATCGGAAAGTAGCCGCAGATATCTCTTCGGTCGGTCAGCAACATATCGCGAATGTACGCCTCCATCTCTTTTGAGGAGGTGAAATTATGCAGTTTCGCTGCATCGGTAGCGACGGAAATGGTCTGTTTGTGGTTTGATTTGACCCAGATTCCCTCGCTGTTGGTGATATGGGAAATAGCGGGGAAGTTTTCGTTTGCCTCTTTGTCGAAAAATTCCCATCGGTTGTTTGCATATTTCCAGACCGTATTTCCGTCGAAGATGTGCGGAGAAACGACTGTATCAACCGGCAGGGAGATTAGATTCCATCCCTTTTGCAGTGTGATATTTTCATCGGAACTGCCGTTTTCGGTCGGCAGTGTCAAGACCCACTCATCTTTGCTTTTAATCCAGAAACCGTGCCAGCTCTCCAGCGAAGTGACGGTACCGTACCCTTTTTCGGTGATTTTTGGGGCAATTTCGGGATCGGGGGAGTACCCTTTCCACTGTTGTGTCGCGGCGTCGAAGTGCCAGATCTGTTCGACGTGTTGCGGCGTGAAAACGGAGAGATCGGTGATTTTGGATGAGGTACCGATCAGTTGCCACCCTTTGTGGATAATCAGCGCCGTGTCCGAGTAGAGAGAGGAGACAAAAAAGAGAAAAAGCAGGCACAATCTTTTCATATCGGATCCTTTGCAAAACAGGATATCTTCATGATAGCGTAAAAAAGTGGCGAAAAAGTGGTTTTTTACGCATTTTTGTGTATGCTTTTACTATGTATCGCTATATTTTCGGACCGGTTGCTTCCCGTCGTTTCGGTTTGTCGCTGGGAATCGACCTGAGTCCCGCAAAAAAATCGTGTAACTTCGACTGTCTCTACTGTGAACTTGAACCTGCCAAAACGGTTGATCATATTGACAATCCTCCCGCTGTCGAATCGGTCGTTTCTGAAGTGACACGCACGCTGGAGGAGTATCCCGATATCGATGTTATTACGATCACAGCGAACGGGGAACCGACGCTCTATCTCGATCTTGATTGCCTTGTGAATAGATTAAACGAGATCAAGGGGGATAAAAAATTACTGATTCTTTCCAACGCATCACGTATTGCTGACACGAAAATACAACAGATTTTGCGAAAAATCGATATTGTCAAACTTTCGCTTGACTGCGCCACACCGGCTTGTTTCAAAAAGCTCGACCGTCCGCTTAAGTCGATTGATGTGGAGGAGATTATCCGCGGTCTGGAGCAGTTTCGAGAGATTTGTGATAATGTGCTGATACTTGAGATACTCGTCGTTGCCGGGATCAACGACAAACCCGAAGAGATGGGGGCTCTCAAAAAGGCATTTGATCGTATTCGACCTGACCGTATCGACCTTGGGACGATCGACCGCCCGCCGGCATACGATGTCAAAGGGGTGCGTACCGAAAAGCTGGAGGAGTTGCGCCGATATCTTGGAAATCACCCCGTTTCGATTATACACAAAGAGCAGACTTCCAGAAAGGTTGACTTTACGCAAGAGGAGATTCTGGCG
>WGAE01000034.1 GCA_015489185.1 Campylobacterales bacterium | reverse complement strand
TATATAGTACGGCACACCCATCTTCTCATAGAGTTTGAACTTGACGTTTCTGTCTTTAAAAACAGTAGAAGCAGAGAGAATTTCAAAAATAATCTCAGGCCTTTGAATTAAATACTGTTCGCCTATATTCTCACCGCATACAAGAAGATTATCAGGAGAGACAACAGTATTATCGTCAATCTTCCAATCCACCGCCTGCAAAGATTTACACTTGCTACAAAATTTTGATGCCTCTTTTAAACCAAATGCAATATTAAATGACACGATCTGATGCAAAATCATCGGTGAGGGAAGAGCTGGAGTATGTGACATCGAATAAGGAATCCCGCGAATCAATTCCCATTTCCCTTCCCACTGCTTATAGTCATCATAGGTATAACGCGGGATATACTCCTCTTCCTGATGTGCCGCAGTAGCCATAGAGACTCCTTTATCAATCTTTTGCTATTATATCACAATTTTTCAACATATATGAGGATACTATGGGACAGACTATTACCGAGAAAATATTCAGCGAACATGTCGGTCGTGAGGTCAAGGCGGGTGAGATCGTCCGCTGCGATATCGACATGATTATCGGCAATGACATCACGACACCGATTTCGATTCGTGCATTTGAAGAGAGCGGTGCGAAGAAACTCGCCAGACCGGACAATTTCGCGATCGTGATGGACCACTTCATCCCCGCCAAAGATATCGCGTCCGCCAACCAGGCGAAGATCAGCCGCGACTTTGCCTACAAACACGATCTCAAACTTTTCTTCGACGAGAAAGATATGGGGATCGAGCATGCGTTGCTGCCCGAAAAGGGGCTTGTGATTCCGGGCGATGTCATTATCGGCGCCGACTCACACACTTGTACACACGGTGCACTCGGCGCATTTTCGACAGGGATGGGTTCGACCGACCTCGCGTTTGCGATGATCACGGGCGGCAACTGGTTCCGTGTGCCTGAGTCGATCAAAGTCGTCTTCAAAGGTAAACCGGGCGAACATGTCTACGGCAAAGACCTCATCCTCGAGATCATCCGACAGATCGGTGTCGACGGTGCACTCTATCAGACACTAGAATTTACCGGCGATACGATCGAACATCTGGAGATGGATGACCGCTTCAGCCTCTGCAATATGGCGATCGAAGCGGGTGCAAAAAGCGGTATTATCGCCGCGGATGATATCACCAAAGCGTTTCTTGCCGACAAAGAGCTGCGCGATACGCCGAAATACCACTACTCCGACCCGGACGCACACTATGTCCGCACTCTGGAGATCGATGTCGCAAATCTCGATCCGGTCATCGCCTACCCGCACCTGCCCTCCAACGGCAGATCAATCCGGGAAGCGGTCAAAGACGATTTGACGGTTGATCAGGTCTTCATCGGTTCATGTACCAACGGTCGCCTGAGCGATCTGCGCATCGCCGCGGAGATCGTCAAGGGGAAAAAGGTCGCCAGAAGAACACGCATGATCGTCACCCCAGCGACACAAAAGATCCTCAAACAGGCGGAGAAAGAGGGGATCATCGACATCCTGATCGATGCCGGTGCGGTTGTGAGCAACCCGACATGCGGCGCTTGTCTTGGCGGCTATATGGGCATTCTGGGTGACAATGAGCGCTGTATCTCCACCACCAACAGAAACTTCGTCGGAAGAATGGGTGCCAGAAGCAGTGAAATTTACCTCGCAAACTCCGCCGTCGCCGCGGCGAGTGCGATCACCGGAAAGATTACCGATCCGCGAGATCTCTGAACTTCATGAAGTTCCCCTACCCGCTGGTGATCTTCGCCGGCGGTAAAAGTTCGCGGATGGGAAGAGACAAAGCGCTCCTCCCCTTCGGCGGCTACCCCACCCTCACTGAGTATCAGATCGCCAGATTTACCCCCTATTTTGAAAAGATCTATGTCGGTTGTAAAAGCAGAGAGAAGTTTGATTTTGAAGCGAATTTCATCGAAGATTTACCGCAATATGACGACAGCGCCCCGCATATCGGACTCATCTCCGCTTTCGAGCAGATCAAAAGCGATACGATCTGTGTGCTGAGTGTCGACACCCCCTTTTTTGAAGCCGAGCACTTCCAAAAGCTTCTGGAAGCGGACAACAGAGCCGATGCCGTCGTCGCCCAAAGCCCGAAAGGAAACCAGCCGCTCTGCGCCCTCTACCGACGCACCGCGCTGCCGCATATCAAAGCATTGGCAGCGGCGAAACAGTATCGCTTCGCCGCACTCTTTGAGAGGATTTCGACTACTTTCGTCGCTTTTGAAGATGAAAAAATTTTCACCAACCTCAACACGCCGGAAGAGTATGCAAAAGCTATGTTATAATACACTGTAAAGAAACCGGTAAAGAACAAAAACTGTGGAAGTGATTCACAGTTTTTAACGTAAAATTTCAAACTTCGGTTTGGCGATCATATCGTCCGGTTTTTTATCCTCTTCAAAAATCACCTCTTCATCAGCACTCTGCGTTTCATCGATGTTCATCCGTTTTG
>WGAE01000033.1 GCA_015489185.1 Campylobacterales bacterium | reverse complement strand
CAGAACGGCGCGTTGATCAACTCTCTTATACTTGCGTTGTATCTGTCCATCTTCCCCTCCTTGTCGGAAATCTTACTCTGATTGTGTCGCTTCGTCCAGTTTTTTCTGGAACGTGGCGATCTCGGTCGCGAGATCATCAAGCTGTTGATCGTTCATGTTGCCCAGCAATCCGTACATGACGTAGTTTTTACGTTTGCCGCTTTTGAAGTCATGCAGTGCGGTCAGGATCTCCTCTTTACTTTTACCCAGCAGTTTCGGACCGATGATGCCTTCACCGATATTGCCGTGGCAGGAGGAGCAACTCTTTTTGTAGAGCGGACTTGTTTTGAATGCCGCGAGGTTCCCCGCTTTCTCTTTAAGTGCTTTGAGCTTTTGTGCGAGTTCATCGTTCTCTTTTTCTTTGGCGGCACTTTTGCTTTCGGTTTTGGGTTTGGGTGCCGAAGTTACGGGGTGTGTCTGCACGCCGGTGAGCTTCGTATCTTCCATGGCGGTACTCTTGATCAGTTCCGAGATACGCTGAAATTTGTGCGCCTCTTTGTCGAGACTGTACATATAGACCGATGCCCAAACGGCAAGTATGACAGCGACTGCTGCGATGATGTTTCGTATCATTTTCCTCTCCTCATTTTTCGTATCTCTTTGTTGAAATTCGCGATCTCTTCGGCGAGCGCTCTAAGCTGTGCGTCCTCCATCTGCTCTACAAGCTCTTTCATCAGGACGTTTTTACGTTTCCCGGTTTTAAAGGCCATGATTCTGCCGTAGATGAACGAGGCGTTTTTGTCCAGCAGCGAGGGACCGATGACACCGTTGGCGTAGTCGTCATGACAGGGAGAGCATTTGCGAATGTAGGTGGTACTCAGACGCTTGATCATCATCGTGATGCGTACCCGCTCGTAAGGGGATTTGATATTGAGATAGGCGTCGATCGTTGTTCTTCTTTTCGGCGGCTCTTCACTGACGTTCTTCTCTTTGTTGTAGGAGTAGTAGAACTGACCGCTGTTGCTTTTGTCCTCTTTTTTTGCGACGGTAGTATCGACCGCCCCTTCGGTGATCTTGATCTTCGGTGTATTGGACGGAGCGGATTGTGCAGGCACTTTGACACCCTCGTCACCGCATCCGCTCCAAAGCAGCAGTGCTACCGTCAGAGGGACGAATCGTTTCATCATATCAGGCATCTATTTTTCCTTTTTTGTAAATCTCGTCATAGGTGGCTCTGGGGACGATATTGAGCACCTGTGTGGGGCAGAGTTCGACACACGCGCCGCACCCGACACACGCCTCTCTGATCTCAGGCAGCAGACCGCCGTTTTTGGAGATCATGCCGATCGCCTGTGTCGGATCGGGATGATAGGGGCACATGTCGGCGCAGATCGTACACGCTTCACCCCTGAACTTCTCCAGCTTCTGCAACAGCTCTTTCTGGAGTTTCGCTTTTTCGCTTTCGCTGCCCGTCATTTCTACGCGGTGTTTGCGATGCTCCTCTTTGGAGAGCACTTTGGTATGGTCGTAGATGCGGTCGATCGCTTTGTCGGGAACCTTTTCATTTTTGAGTGCCAGACAGGCGCTTTCATTGACAATCACCGCCATGCCCATATGGATATATTTGATCTCATCTTTTTCATGATCGAGTGCGCCGGTGGGGCAGGCGAGAATGCAGGGAAACGCTTCGCAAAGATAGCAGCCGCGTTTGAGGGGATCGATGTACGCCATCCCCATACTCGCGCCGCCGTCGATATCTTCGAGTTCGATCGAATCGTAGGGGCACACCTGCAGACACTGCCCGCACTTGATGCAGAGCTTGAGAAAATCCTCTTCAGCCACCGCACCTGGCGGTCTGAGGCGCAGTTTCTCGGCCTTGAGTTTCGGCGCCAGCCAGATACCTGCGCCCGCAGCCAGCCCCAGTACCCCCAGGCCGGCGATGTTGCGCATGAACTCTCTTCTTTTTTTCTCTTCAGGTTTCATAGTAATCTCCCCTCCCTCATTTTTGGATGCGGATCGGTCAGCAGTTTCACAGGTTGCGAGATCGGTGCCAGTTTCGCCAGAAAATTGAGTATCGAGATGACCGGCGAACCGTAGAAAAACTTGACGTTCGGATTGAGCATCCAGAGTTTATCCGCGTAGTAGTAGAGCGTGTAGGGTGTGTCACCCGTGCCGTCGCGGTTTTTGTCGAAACCCTGATAATCGTCCCAGTAGTTGCCGTCCCAAACATTTTCGGTCACCCGTGTATTGTAGGAGTCGTTGACGACCGTTTCGATGTTGCCTTTGATGATGTTGTTTTTAAAGATATTGTGGAGGCTGAGCGAATGAAAATGGACCCCCTCGCTGTTGTAGAGGATATAGTTGTGTGTGAAACGGTTGACGGTGTCGGGTTCGAAAGGAGAACGGTCGATGTAAAGACCACGTGCACAGTAGAGGATCTTGTTGTTTTCGATTGTGTAGTTGGAGCAATCCTTCAGCCCTATGCCAAGCCCCGTCGTTCCCAGCGAATTTTTGATAATATTTCCGGTCGCGACGGTATCCTGCGAATACATAAAGAAGATGCCGACCGAGTTGTGGTCAAAACGGTTGTTTTTGACGATATTTTTACCCGTATACATGAAGTGGAGCGAATAGCGCCCGTAGGAGCCGTTGTTCTCCGCGATCAGGTTGCCGTGCGAATACCAGACCACAAAGTCGCGTGCACGTGTGATGCGGTTTCGGGTGAGAATATTGTCGTTGGAGTACCAGAGTCGGATCGCATCGCCTCTCAGACCGAGTGCGAAGGGTTTGGAGGTGATGACATTACCGCTGATGTTGCACTCGCTCGATTGCTGCACATCGATGCCAAACAGCACATCTTCGAGTTGGCAGTGGAGGATATTGCAGTGGTGTACCTTTTTGAGTGCGATGCCGGCATCTACACGTTCATGTTCCGCACCGCTGTGGCGTATGGTCAGGTTTTGCAGGGTGACGAAGGGACTTTTGACAGTGACGACCGAACCTTTGCCGTCTCCCTCGATGACGGCGCGTCCATCCTTTCCGTCGATGATCAGCGGTTTCTCTATGACGATATTGCCACGGTAGATGCCTGCCGGAAGCTCCAGTTTCGATCCCCCGGGTGCCTTGTTTATGGCATCCTGAAGCACGTTTGCGTCGAGTGACAGTGCCAAAAGGAGAAAAACCAGCGCCCTGATCATGATCTCTTTACTCCCCGTTTTCGCTATTTGGTTTCGTCAGTCTGTTGTGCCAGACGTCTCGCTTTTTTTCTGGAGACGATAGCAAGAAGAGAAAGGATACTGATCGCTACCAGTAGCCAGAAACCGATGGTCGGGTAGGAGTGGGTCGTAAACTGTGCCACCTTACCGTCGCCGAATACCGTCGGCATGAAGGGTTTGATCTTGAATGCACCCCAGCTGTGCATATGGTGGCCGAACCAGTAGAGCCAGTAGGCGTAAAATCCCAGGAAGATCACCGGCAACAGGACAGGTATCCACATCAGATAGTCGAGAATCTTCCAGTCAAATAGCATATACAGCACAAAGAGTAACGCGACGAAAACGAGCGCATAGGGGGCGATCGCTCTCAGATAAGGGGCACCCCGTTTCATCGGATCCATACCGATGAAGTGGTTGATGGTGTTCATCTCATGCACGTCTCCGCTGAATCCGTCGAAGTGGTAGTAGACCGGGATGCCTTCTGGAAATGCTTCTTTGGGATAGTTTGGTGCTTCCAGAGCCACGTACCAGATGGGTGCCGTCGCGACACTCAGTTCCGAATCGGTTTCGATCATCTTTTTCAGATCGCCCGCCGCCTCTTTGGGGGTGTTGGGGCTGACGTAACGCCCCTTCTGGTAGTAGTTCCACACCTTATAGGCGATCGGTGGAATCTTATCTGTCTTTCCCTCTTCGGCCAGTTCAACGACATCGTGTGTAAATATTGCCGGTATGACAAACCAGTACATCAGTATGGCAAATGCCAGAAAGGTAAATATCCGCGATTTTGTCATTGATTTATTCATGTCCCACATCCTTGGCGTTTGAAGTCGTGTTATAAAATATTTTTATATTATACACTTTTATCTCTTCCTTGCAATCTACAAGCGAGGAGATAAAACTATATAAAAAATAAAAACGACAGCGGGAAAACCCGCTGCCGACTGTGAAAGGATCAGAAGAGATTTGCGTTCTTGTCGATCCATTTGAGGTATTCGATGATGTCGTCTACCTGCTGTTCCGTCATACCTTGATTCGGCATGCGGAGGTTGAAGTAGTTGGTCATTGACTTGATGTATGGATTGTCATACATTTTTTCAGGATGCAGGATCCACTCTTTGACCCACTGCTCACCGTTTTCGTGGCGACTCAGCACACCAACCAGATCCGGTCCGGAGCTTACTTTTCCGATGACATGACATCCGTTACAACCGCCTTCGAGATAGGCTGCATGACCTCTTTGTGCCGCTTCACTCATCGGTGTCGCAATCTTTTTGACCAGCAGATCTTTCGCACGAATACCGACGTCCGCGGTTTTGACCATATATTGCCAGATCATGTTTTCGAAGAGAATCGCTTTTTCGAGGTCGCCTTTTTTGTAGGCTTCGTCAGCTTTCTTCTTCTGCTCTGGGATCTTGCCGTACTGATCGAGGGCATCTTCTACCAGGTTTTTGACAACCGGATATTTCTCGTAGTGGTTCTCTTTGAGGAACTTCACGACGCTCTGGATCACTTTATCCGTCGCGGCGTTGGTCGCTACGATTTTCTTGTACTCTTTCTCCAGCTCCTCTTTGGACATCTTCGCCATTTTGAGTTTTTGGGCGGAGACATACTTTTTGTTCGGATCTTTGACGAGCAGATAACCCATCATCTCGAGGTGCAGTGCCGAACAGAACTCGGTACAGTAGTACGGGAAGACACCTTCGTTATCCGCTTTGAAAGTCACGGCGACGGTTTTACCGGGTTCGAGTGAGGTGTGAACATTGTACTGATCGACGGTGAAGCCGTGTGTTTCGTCTTCCGCTCTTTCGAGGTTGGTCAGGTAGAAAGTGACCGTATCGCCTTTGTTGACGGTGACATGCTCGGGGTTGATGTGAGAGCGAACGACGGTACCGTAAACGTAGACATGGTTGCCTTTGCGTACGATTTTTTCCTGACCGGCAAGTGTTTTGCCTTCATGAATTTTACCTGTGAAGGCGTTGGTACCCATTTTGTAGCGTACATGCGGATGGAGTTTACTCGCTCTGATCGCAACTGCCTGGTGTGGCTCGCCAAGTGGAACAGGCATGTCATAGAGCAGTTGCATCTTTTTACCGCGAATGTCGATCAGCTGGTGGTTTTGCGGATGCAGAGGACCGATTTCGTTGAAGCGGTCGATCGCCAGCTTGTTCAGCGCGATGATATAATCACCCTGAGGATCTTCGGTTTTACCCTCCATACCGCAGAGGTGGCCGATGTTGTAGTTGACGTTTTGTCTGTCTTCTACTTTACAGGTCAGGTAGTTCCAGCGTACGACCTGAGAGTCGACATAGAGTGATGTGTAGATCTCGCCTTTGTCTTTCCAGTGCGGTCCGTACTGGTTGTGCAATGGCCCAAGCCCCAGTTCCGCCTGACAGTGTGCCGCCTTTTTCAGATCCAGGATAGGAATGCCGTAGGGATCTTTTCCTGCGAAGTCATGGTTCTTGATCAGCTTCTGGATCTTTTCCCAGCTATAAACCGTTGCATGTGTGTCTAGCTTACCGCAGACGACGATATATTTACCGTCCGGGCTTACATCGACACCGTGGGGAGATTTGGGCTCGGGAATCAGAAAGAGTGCGTCGTTTTTGACCGCTACGTCGATCGGTACGACTCTGTGTCCGTTGATGATTTTGACATTTTTGTCATCTTTGGCCAACTCCGCCAGCTTTTTCCAGTTGTAGACATGCAAAAAGTCCGTATCGTTACGGCTACATCCCGCTTCAAACGGAGGAAGCCCTTTTTCGATACCGCCGGTGTACATCTCGGAATTGAAGCTGTTGGTAAAGCCCCAGCCGTAACTCGCCTCTTTACCTGCGTCGGAGAGATCCTGCATGTAAGGCGGCATCTCGATCGTAAAGGATTGCTCCGGATGGATACGTCCCTCTTTGGGATCAAATTTCCAAATCGTCACGCCGCCTCGATATGACTCTTTATACTCCTCGATGGGGTGGTAGTTGTTGTCAAACGGTGCACCGTACTGACACGCTTCGAGGATATATTCGGAGTTTGGGGTGAAGAAGGCGCCGCCGTGATCGGACTTGAAAACCGGGTTGACGACGATCTGTTTGGTGACGAAGTCACTCAGGTCGATGACAGCCAGCCGTGGATTTGCTTTGTCGTTGATGACAAGCCATTTACCGTCATACTTTCCGTCGGTTTCGGAGAGTGCAGGGTGGTGGGTATCACCCCAAGTGATCTGTTTACCGCGGATTTTTCCCTCGGCGAGGATCTTTTTGGTATCGTCGTCATATCCCCATCCCTGCCAGGGTTCAGGGGTGAAAACGCCGATGAACTTGAGAATTCTCATAGAAGGGACACCGTATACCATAATCTGTCCCGATTGTCCTCCGGAACTGAAGACGATATACTTGTCTCTACCTCCACTAGGTGTATACGTTTTAGCGGCTGCGAGCAGATCTTGCTGAGAGAGTCCTCTCTCTTTCATCACTTTGTCAAGTTCCGTCGCAGCACTACCGAATGTTACACCAACCATCGTGCCTATCGCGATGAGCGATAGCCGTTTCAAGATTGATTGCATCTTGTAATACCTCCTTTAGAAATAACCTACCACGAATGTAATTATATAGTTATTATGGAAGATTATTTTTGATATAAGTCAATAAAAATCTTGAAACATATTTCATATCACAAGAAAGTTATTTGTCTTTTATAGGCTAACCTGACCTTTTACAAAAACTTTACTATAATCACAAATCACACAAAAGCAATTCAGGATAACGTATGCATTTTCATATTGACGCAAAGGACGGTAATGCCAGAGCATGTACAATCCAAACAGCCCACAGTACGATACAGACACCGGTCTTTATGCCGGTGGGAACGGCGGGAACGGTCAAAGCGCTGGATAGTTACGATATGCGCACACTGCTTCAGACGGATATTATTCTTGCAAATACTTATCATCTCTATTTGCGTCCGGGTGATGAAGCTGTCGGGCATTTTGGGGGGTTACACAAGTTTGCAAACTATTCCGGCAGTTTTCTGACGGACAGCGGCGGTTTTCAGGCATTTTCATTGTCGGATATCTCCAAAGCCGATGAAAACGGGATCCATTTCAAAAGCCACATTGACGGTTCATCGCACTATTTTACGCCTGAAAAAGTACTGGATATCCAATACAATCTCAAAAGTGATATCATGATGATTTTGGATGATCTGATCGCTTTGCCCGCAGAGCAGTCGAGAATTAAACTTTCGATTGAGCGCACTACACGTTGGGCAGAAGCATCGATTCGCTATCATCGGGATATGCAGCAAAAAGGAGTAGGGGTTGATCAAAATATTTTTGCGATTGTGCAAGGCGGTATAGATAAAAATTTTCGAAAACTTTCCGCCACACAATTAACACAGTTCGATTTTGACGGTTTTGCGATCGGCGGTTTGAGTGTCGGAGAGGCAAACGAAGATATGTACGATACGGTCGCTTATACCGTACCTTTTTTGCCTTCGGACAAACCCCGTTATCTGATGGGAGTGGGAACACCGGAGGATTTGATCGAAAATATTGAACGGGGAATCGATATGTTCGATTGTGTCATGCCGACGCGAAACGCCAGAAACGGAACACTCTTTACCACTTTCGGCAAACTCAACATCAAAGCCGCAAGGTATAAACGCTGTGACGAACCTATTGACACTTCATGTGATTGTCATACCTGTCGTAACTATTCACGCGGATATCTCAATCATCTTTTCAGGGCAAAAGAGCTTACCTATTTCAGACTCGCGTCACTGCACAATTTGCACTACTATCTGACACTGATGCGTGAAATACGTGCGGCAATTGTTGCGGGAACTTTTACAACGTATAAAAAAGATTTTTATGCAAAAAGAGAAGGATAGTTACTTACCTGATGTTGTAACCAAAGAGCAGGGCAGATTTGCCCTGCCTGGATCAGTTTGCGTCGGGTCGCGGTGTCTTTTCCGTGACAGCCGGAAGCTGAGGATATTCGATTTTCGGTTTTTCTCCTGTCAGCGAGGTTAGGAATGTTTTGATGGCATTGACTTCTTTATCATCCAACGTCACGCCAAGCTGGGTTTCTCCCATAATCTTGATCGCTTCGGAGAGTGACCAGACTGCACCGTTATGAAAATAGGGCGCCGTTTCAGTGATGTTTCTAAGGGTAGGTACTTTGACCATACCGTTTTTATCCCCTTTGAAGTCGCCGATATTGGCGTATTTGTACGGCTTTGCGACAGGAAACGGCTGCATACTTCCGCCAAGACCTACACCGGTATGACAGCTGACACACCCCTTGTCGATGAAAACTTTCAATCCTTCTTTTTGGGCATCGTTGAGTGCGTTTTCATCTCCCTGCAGAAATTTATCAAACGGTGAGGGTGTCACTAAAGTTCTCTCAAATGCACCGATTGTATCGGCGATTCTTTTGAAAGTAATTTTATCGTCACCGTAAACCTCTTTGAAAGCTTTGACATATGCCGGCATAGAGCTGATTCTCTCAACCGCCATCTCTTTGGTGATCGCCATCTCCGGAGCTGCCTGCATCGGTCCTTGTGCCTGATCTTCGAGATCGGGGCTTCTTCCGTCCCAAAACTGTCTGCTCATAAAAACCGCATTGTATACGGTCGGCGAGTTGAGGTGATGTGGATTTGCCGTCCATTTGTGTCCGATTGCCGCGGGAATACCGTCTACACCGCCGGTAGCAAGGTTGTGGCACGTGTTACAACTGATAATGCCGCTTTTTGAGAGTCTGGGATCGAAATAGAGTTTTTTACCCAGTGCGACTTTTGCGTCAGTAACGGGATTTTTAGGATTGTCGATCAATTTCATCAATGCCGCCTTGTCCGATGGAATCGGTGCCAGTCCTGCCGCTTTCGCCTTTTTAATCAGGGTATCGCCCGCTGCCGGTGCATCTGCGAAGAGGGATGTCGCTGCTGCGATAGCCAATGCTATGGTGACTCTTTTTTTCATAGTATCTACTCCTTTGGAAAATCTTTTTCTTTCGAGATGAATTCTAATCAAAATATACTTAAAATAACATAAATTAGCAGTGGAAAAAATTTATTTATAATTTTATATTCTTTTTAACATTAAGTTAACAAATGTTTTATAAAGTTTCGGAAATCGTACCAAAGAAGGAGAAGAAGATGCGTCACTATATGGTTTTACTGTTGTTGTTCATGGCAGCGATTTCATTGGAAGCCAAGATGCCGCAAAACGGCATGCACCATCAAATGTTTCAGTCGGTCCCTGCAGAGCAGGCTACCCTTTTACAGCAGGGAGATGCGAAGATGTTCTGCCCGCAATGCGGTATGAATCTGCCCATGTTTTACAAAACCAACCATGCGGAGGAAGTGGACGGCAAAGTGAAACAGTACTGCTCCATACACTGTCTGGTCGAAGATATGGAAAAGAACCATAAAAAACCGGTAAATATCAGAGTGGTCGATGTGACGACGCTCAAATTTATTCCTGTAGAAAAAGCTTTCTATGTCGTCGGAAGTAACGTCAAGGGTACCATGAGTATGACCAGTAAGTATGCGTTCGCAACCAAAGAGGCTGCCGAGCGGTTTGCCAAAGAGCATGGAGGCAGAGTGACCGATTTTAAAGGCGCTTATGAAGAGGCCAAAAAAGATTTTGCCGCCGACGCAGCCATGATCGGAAAAAAGCAGGCGATGATGGCAAAAAAAGGTGAGATGCTCTATGCGAAAAAGTGCCGGCCGACCGATAAGAAATTTGCCTCACCGGCAGAAGCGAAAGCATATGTTATGAAAAACGGTTTGTGCAAAGGACTCAATCCGAAACAGTTACAGGCTGTGGGACTCTTTTTGAGCAGGAGATAATCTTTGCAGCGTATCAACTGCAAGCGCTGCCTCTACTACTACGTCACATGGGACCAAAGTGCGCCGCATGGTTGTAAAGCGTTTGGTTTCAAGTCACGGCAGATTCCTTCGGCAGTGGTGCAAAAAAGCAGCGGCGCTCCCTGCACCCACTTCAAGCCCAAACCGAAGCCGGGCAGTTAGATTTAGAGATCCACACCATCCCAGAACTCGTCGAAGTCGAGATTGGTCTCCATGTTTTCATCTTCGAAGTTCTTCTCCAGCATGCGTTTGCGCACCGCGTCGAAGTAGAGCTCCAGCGCTTCATGGAGCATCGTGTCGTAATCCTTATGCAGGAGCTCTTTGAAAAGTTTCAGCTCTTCAATCATATCGCTTTTGAGGGTGAAGTGTATCTCGTCGGACATCTGCACGCCTCTTTAGATTTTAAAAATATAGAGCGAGTCGATTTTCCGCTTCAGGTTGCCGCAAACTGTGGGATCGACAGGATTTCCTTCAAGTGAGAGCCACTTCAGTCGCGTCAGCTCCTTTAGCGGCGCACACTCTCTGATTTCGTTGCGGGAGAGCTCAAGAAATGTCAGTGTCGGGATCGATGCCAGCGGTGAGATGTCGCCGATACGGTTGTCGTTGAGGACCAGCTTTTTTAGTTTTTTGAGCCCAGCAAGCGGTGTAAGGTCTCGGATCTCGTTGTAACGCAAAAAGAGGTATTTGAGATTGTCGAAACCTTTCAGCGGTGAAATATCTTCGATGCAATTATGAGAAAGTGCCAGTTTTTTGAGATGTCTGAAACGGCGCAGCAGGGAGAGATCACGAATTGCGTTCTGTGAAAGGGCGATGCTCTCTATCCAGGGCACAGTCAGCAACTCTTGCGGTATTTCCGTCAGTTGCAGGTTTCTGAGGTCGACATAGGGGAGACGATTTTCCCGCGTGATTTGGATCTTATCTGCCGCTTTTTGATGTTGCATGCAAACTCCTTTGGTATCTGAGTATATCATGAGAAAAGATAATTTTTTGTTTCAAGATGTGCCTAAATCTAAGATGTTATAATCCACGATATTCAAGGAGTTTGTATGAGAGTTCATGAAGACGATCTTGTAGATTTTCACATTCAAAATCAAAAAAGTACAAGCTGTTTTCCCCGGCTGCTATGGCTGGTTTCGATACCGCTTTTACTGGTAGCGGGAGCGATAGGCGCTTATTTGCATTTTATCCCTTTAAAGATGGAGATGCATAGTGTTGTGATGATCGGGATGATTTTTGTTATCTATCTATTCTTCATGAAGCATAACGCCTATTATGCGGTGTGTAAATTTAAACGCAAACAGAGTAGTCTGCAACAAGCACTCGAGAAGTATATCGATAAAAATCTGCTTGAAATCGGCGGAGTGCACAAAGCCAACGCACCGTTTGATCAATTTATCAAAAACTTTACGACTTCACTTCGAAACGACAATTTTGCTTCGGTAGCCGCCGGATTTTTCCCGACACTGGGTATTTTGGGTACGTTTGTATCGATCGCTCTGACGATGCCCGACTTCTCCACGCGCAATTCCGGACAACTCGAACATGAAATCTCTCAGCTTCTGAGTGGTGTCGGAACGGCGTTTTATGTTTCGATATACGGTATTTTTCTCTCGCTTTGGTGGATCTTTTTCGAAAAAAAAGGGATGAGTGAGTTTGAAAAGGCGGTGCGTCGTATTCGTGAACAGACGCGTAGCTTTTTCTGGACAAAAGAGGAAATTGAACAGGTACATTTTACCCATAGTATGAAAAACTTCGAAAACCTCAATACACTCTTTGAAAAGATCTCTTCCAACGCATTTATAGAAAGCTTGCAACAGACACTTCATGAACGTATGCAGATGTTCGAGGCGATTGTCCATCAGGAGCAAAAGGCGTTTCAAAAGTCGACCAGGCATTTTGAAGAGATGTTGAAACTGAGTGAAAAGAGTATACAGATGAGTGAGCATCTCTACGGCTCCTACGATCAGATCAGAACGCAGATGGAGAGTGTGGTACAGGCACTGCAGGAGACACACAGGCTACTTCGTCTTGTCAATCAGGAACTGGAGATGAAAGAGAATAATCTTTCACGTACGGCACAGCTGCTGGCAAAACATACCGAAGCGCTGAGTCGTGCACTGGAGAGCGTCAATGCCGAACATATCGAAAAACTCTATACCCGTGTACAGGATACGCTCAATACGATGCGGCTGGAGAGCCAGAAAGTGGCGACCGCATTTAATATGCATTTGCAAAAATTTGATGAAGCATACAGTAACAAACTGCGCACCTCGCTGGAGTTGATAGACTCTGAGACGGCAAAAATCATCCGTCAGCTAGCGTCACTCAAAGAGACGGATTCCCAGGCATAAACGATGTACAAAGAAGATAAAGGGTGTGAAGAGCAGAATTTCTGGATCTCCTATGCGGATCTGATGGCGGGGCTTCTGTTTGTTTTTATTTTGGTGGTCGGTGCGATTGTCGTGCGCTATGTCTATGTACAGCAGGATCTGGAGCGCAAACGTACCGCACTGGGAATGAGTGAACAGGCGTTGCAGTTTAAGGATAAGGCATTGCAACGTTTACGCGAACGGCTTCAACAGAGTGCCGACGAACTTGCGGCAATGCAACAGGAACAGGATCAGACAAAGCGAAAACTGTCCCTGAGAGCGCAGGAGGTGGAAAAACTCAAAGCGTTGTTACTCGGGTATGAGTTACGTGAAAAAGAGACAAACACTTCACTGGCACAACTTCATGAAGCGTTGCGTGTTGCCGGAGACCGAGCGCAAAAGCTGGAAGAGAACCTCTCAAAAATGCAAAATGTTTTAATTCTCAAAGAGGATGAAATTGCGGCACTGGGCAAGAAACTACTGGCGCAAAGTATGGAGCACCAAAAACTGGTGGAAGAGCTCAATATCACCAAAGTCAAAATCAAAAGTCTGACCGGTATTCGCATTAAGGTGGTGGAGAGGCTCAAAGAGAAACTGGGGGATAAAATCCAGATCGATCCCAAAAGCGGTGCGATGCGGTTTGCGTCAAATATTTTATTCAAGCAGGGTTCGTATCGCCTCAAACCGACCGCGAAAAAGGAACTGAAGGCGATTTTGCAAAAATATATTCGCACGCTGCTGCTGGATAAAGAGATTCGCCAATATATCGACGGAATTACGATCGAAGGGCATACCGACAGTGTGGGCGGGTATCTGTACAATCTGGCGCTTTCCCAGAAACGTGCGCTGGAAGTGATGAAATTTTTGTACGAGAGCGATCCGTCACAACGTGATCTGTATGCAAAATATCTGAGTGCCAGCGGACGTTCCTATGCCGATTTGATTTACGATGATCAAGGCAGAGAGGATAAAGAGGCTTCGCGGCGTATTGAGATCAAGTTTCGTATCAAAAACGAAAAGACGATCAAAGAGTTGGAGAAATTTCTAAGCCGATGAAAAAGAGTGAGTTTGAAGTATATGTGCCGGTGCATCTTCGACGTGTACGCTATGCGTTGCAGGAGCGGATTTATCTGAAAGAGGCACAACGCAAAGGATTGCTGCGCAAATTTAAGAAAATGTTCGAGGCGGAGAAGAAGGAGAAAAAAGAACGATGACCGGAGGTTTTTTTGCACTTTTTGACGATATCGCGACCCTGATGGATGATATGGCGACGATGAGTAAAGTCGCGACCAAGAAAACGGCGGGTGTACTGGGAGATGACCTGGCGGTGACGGCGGAGCAAACCAGCGGTTTTGCTTCGTCACGCGAATTGCCTGTTCTCTGGGCGATTGCCAAAGGCTCACTTCTGAACAAGGCGATTATTTTACCGTTTGCGTTTTTGATGAGTGCGTTTGCGCCCTGGCTGATTGGACCTGTTTTGATGCTCGGCGGGCTCTATTTGGCGTATGAGGGAATGGAAAAGATTTACGAATATTTTGCACATAAAAAGCAAAACAAAGAGCGTCATCGCAGACCTTTGATGGACAAGTCACTTACCAAAGCGGAGATATTGGCGCAGGAGCAAAAAAAGATCGCTTCTGCGATACGGACCGATTTTATTCTCTCCATCGAGATTGTCATTATCGCTTTGGGATCGGTCGATCATCAGCCGCTGGTTGTACAGATATTTGTCGTTTCCCTGGTGGCGTTGCTGGCGACGGTCGGGGTATACGGTCTGGTTGCTTTGCTGGTCAGAATGGATGATATCGGCTTTAAGCTGGTGGTGCTGGGTAAAGAGAACGGTGGAAAGTGGTTGCGTGTGATCGGACGTTTTTTGGTGCGGGCATTGCCCAAAGTGATCAAAATTTTATCTGTCGTGGGTACACTTGCGATGCTACTGGTAGCGGGCGGTATTTTTGTGCATCATATTCCCGCACTTCATGAAGTTGCGCAGAAAATTCCGGCACTTTTACTGGAGCTTTCCGTCGGAGCAGCGATCGGGACGGTTACACTCTTTGTGGTCTCTTTTGTGACCGGGAAAAATCACTGACGGGTTTTCAGGTAGTTCTGTAAGCCTTCCAGAAAAAGTGTAAGTATCACATCCGGACAGTAGCGAAACTTTCGGTGCTCCTCCTTTCTGAAAAGGGCGCTGAGTTCACTTTTGGTGATATCGATATCGACTGTCTGGAAAATGGCATACAGATCGGACTCTTTGAGATTATATGCGACGCGTAGTTTTTTGAGAATCAGGTTGTTGGTCAGTTGAATCGGTTTATTGTTATCGGTTTTTTTGTCGGAAGGACCACGTTTGTAAAGGATCAGTCCATCCAGAAAGTGCCCCAGCGCTTCTGCCCCGCAAGCAAGATAGTTGTTGCTTTCATGAGATGCAAGATAGCCTTCGATGCGACTTAAAGGTATCTGTTTACCTGCAAGAGTAAAAATCTCTTGCATCTGTTCGTTAGAAAAGTTTTCGATCTCTTTGATTTTCTGAAGGACACTGTTTCTTATCATATTGGCAGTGTAGCATAGGAATCTTTAGCCGTCTCTGTGTACAATCTCGAAAAAAATTTAGAGGAGTCTTTATGAAGCGTATGTCGGTCAAAGCCTATGCCAGAAAACATAAGCTAAGCATCTACAATGTGATCAAAATGGCACGTACCGGAGCGCTGGAGAGTGAAACGGTGGAAGAAGAGGGCAAAGAGGTGCTCTATATTTTAGTCGATGAAGAGAAAGAACAGGAAGTTGAAAAAGAGATTCTTCCGCATAACCCTCCCAAAAGCCTCAAAGAGGAAAACGCACTGCTCAAAGCAGAGATTCAACGTCTGAAACAGGAGCTTGAGAAGTGCCGTAAAGGCCGGTGAGCCTTACGGTAACTACTCGGCGATTGCGGCGGCAATAATTTTGGTTGCATCTTGTAGCAGCTGTTGCAGGTGCTCCCACGATACGAAACTTTCCGCATAGATTTTATAGATATCTTCCGTACCTGACGGGCGAATGGCGATCCACCCTTCTTTTGTGACGATTTTAATTCCCCCGATCTCCTGTCTGTTACCGGGCGCCTTGGTGAAGATGTCGATAATAGGATGTCCGCCGAGGGTATCGGTTTCGATATCTTCGGGTGAGAGATGTTTGATCTTCTCTTTTTCTTCAGAAGTGGCGGGAATATCGACACGACGATAGTAAGAGGTGCCGAATTTCTCTTCGAGTTGTCGGTAAATTTCCCCGGGATCTTTTTGGGTGACGGCAAGAATTTCCGCCGCGAGCAAGTTCATAATGATACCGTCTTTGTCGGTTGTCCAGGTGCTGCCGTTCATACGTAAAAAGGAGGCACCGGCACTCTCTTCTCCGGCAAATCCGAGTTCCGCATTGAAGAGTCCGAGTGCGAACCATTTGAAGCCGACCGGTACTTCAAAAATTTTTCTGCCGAGTGCCTGGGCGATTTTGTCGATCATCGCACTGGAGACGAGTGTTTTTCCGATTTTCAGATCGTCACGCCAGTCGGGTCTGTTTTTAAACAGATATTTGATAGCAACACTGAGGTAGTGATTCGGGTTCAGGAGGCCCGAGCTTTTGGTAACAATCCCGTGCCTGTCCGCATCTGCATCGTTTGCAAAGGCGATATCGAAATCGTTTTTAAGTTTGATGAGTGACGCCATTGCGTAGGGGGAAGAGCAGTCCATACGGATTTTCCCGTCATGATCGAGCGTCATGAAGGAGAATGTCGGATCGATCTTCGGATTGACAATCTCCAGATTCAAATGGTGCATCTCTTTGATTTTTCGATAGACACCGAGACTCGATCCGCCCAGAGGATCGACACCGATTTTGATGCCGGATCTTCGAATCGCTTCGAGGTTGACGATTTTGGGCAACGCCTCTACATACGGAGTGATGAAGTCGTACGGTTCAATGAAACGGCTTTGCAGTGCCTCTTCGTATGGAAGGTGTTTGACATCTTTCAGCCCCTCTTCGATCAGCTTGTTGGCACGCTTTTCAATCCAGTTGGTGACATTGGTATCTGCAGGTCCGCCGTTTGGGGGATTATATTTGAAGCCGCCGTCGGAAGGGGGATTGTGTGAAGGTGTGATGACGATACCGTCTGATGTATGGGTATCGTTTTTTTCGTTGTATTCGATGATGGCGAACGAAACGAGCGGTGTCGGTGTAAATTCGTCGTCTTTGGCAATATAGGTATGTACTTCGTTGGCGGCTAGCACACCGATTGCGGTTTTTTGTGCGGGTTCCGAGAGCGCGTGGGTATCTCTTCCGACAAAGATAGGTCCGGTAATATGATACTCTTTACGATAATCGCAAAGCGCTTGTGTAATCGCCAGGATATGTGTTTCGTTAAAACTCTTTTTATTGGCACTGCCTCTGTGTCCTGATGTTCCAAACTTTACACGTTCGGCAGGAACGGAAGGGTCAGGTACGAGTTTATAGTAATTTTCGATAAGTTCAGGGATGTTTTCCAGTATCTCTTTGGGTGCGGGTTCTCCTGCTTTGGGGTGCATTTTGACTCCTTTTTTGCTTACTGTAATTTTAACATTTTTTTATAAATAATCTCTCATGAAGTCGTTTTCGTTTGTTCATTTTTAATGACTTTTACTATAATATGTGCAATAT
>WGAE01000032.1 GCA_015489185.1 Campylobacterales bacterium | reverse complement strand
TCTGCCCACCGTCGTGCGGATCGTAGAGCGTCGCAAGATCGATCTTGTTCTCTTCCGAAATAACAAGACGTCGATACGCACTGGTCAGTGAAACGGCATAACAATCACCGTTCGTACCGTTGACCGCCAAATCCCAGGCACTTCCTTCAACACCGATACCGTCCTGAAAGTCGGGAAACTTGATGTCGGAGATATCGAGCAACTCCACGCCGTAAGAGGCGTTTGCCAGCCAGAGTCGCGCACGCGCCGTATCGAAAGCCACATCGCGGATCGTACCGTTACTTTCATATTTGCCGAGATAGCGTGGGACCACTATCTGCGTGATATCATACAGTTGCATCCCTCCGGCACTACCGATTGCCAACGTATCGGAAACAAACCCGACTGTCGTCGTATTTTCGTCTCCTGTGCGAATATAAGCCGTTCTCTGTGGATTCTCCGGCCGCGAAACATCCACCACTTCAACCCCTTCGTTACCGTTTGCCAAAAAAAGTATATTACCCCGTAATGCGAGATCGTAAGTGATATCATCCACATCCCAGGTTCTGACGAGTCGTGGTGACTGAAGGGAAGAGAGATCGAAAATATCTACCCCTTTTTTACCGACGTTGACAAACAGATAGCGCTCATCCGCACTTAAAAGCGGCGTCTGCTTCAAACCGGAAAGATCGACAAACTCCGCAGTCGAATTTTCATCGACCTCCTCCAGCAGTTTACACCCCTGAAAGAGTAACAACACCGTTACCGTCAAGATCAGACTCCACCTCTGCACCTGTGACTCCTTTTTTGCTAAATTGAGACTATTATAATGAAAATAACACAAATTGACAAAATCGTATCCCCGGGTACACTTTATTATGTTTGGGAAAGATATAAGTTGCGTCAACTACGTTAACCGCCCACAAAATAGACCCCGACAGCAAATAAAGGCAACAGATACGCCACCCGCTTTTCAAATATCGCCGCAAGAGAAAGCAAAAGATAACCGGCCAGATACCAAAGCGGTGTGCGAAAATGGTAGATTTCAGCTTTTTGATGCAACAGTTGCAGAACCATACTGTCCAGAAGATCGCCCTGCCCGATCAGGTGTAACAACATCTCCAGCGGATAGAATACGGCAAAGAGGATCGATAAAACAGGGGAGTAGAGTTGATGCCAGGAGAAGGTGGTAAAAAAGGTATGGACAACGGGGATCATCAGCAGATAGACCCAGATATTGAGTAGTATGACGATCTGCCACGCTTTGAGCTGGGAGAAGTGGTGCAAAAAGAGATAGATATAAAAAACACCCGCTACCGAAAACCAAAAACCGATCGAGAAGAGAAATGACGGAAAAACCACCAGTATCATCAGTACCGTTACAAAAAGCACCTCGAACGAAAGAATTTTGAAATGACGGTGAAAGAGGAAAAATCCGTACGCCAGCATGACAAACGAACGTAGCAGCGAAGGAATAAAATCGAGCATCCAGAGATATGCGAAGAGAATCGCCAGGATAACCATTGTAAGGTCAAAACGCATATTCCGCCAGGGAAAATAATGCACCTGCAGCCAACGGTAGGGATAACGAAAAAGAAAATAGAGTATCGCAAATAGTACCCCCAGATGAAAACCGCTGATCGCGATCAGATGGGAAATACCCAGTTTCGCCACATCTTTGCGAAGCTCTTTTGAGATCGGTTCACCCAGAAAGAGCGCTTCAAAGAGTTCTTTTGTCGTGTTGTTATCATGCTGTGTGGCGATCGCTTCATGAAGCCGGGTTTTAATACCCCTCTCTTTTTCAAAAATACGGATATCAAAACTGGGCACGTAAAAAGTACGCAGATAATCGGTAAAGGTGATCTTGTCGGTGATGAGACCAAGCCGGATTTCCCGCCCTTTGAGGTTGATCAAATCTTCGTAGTTCGTCGTGTAAAAAACGGCGCCGTCATCCGATTTGAGCTTTAAAACCTGATAGATCTTACCGTTTGGTTTAGTTTTTTGGTAATGGTTCAGAACCGTTGCGCCTGTGTGGTAAAATTTATGCGCATGGAACTTTTGAAAAGCGTGGTAACGAAACAACAGATGCCCCGCAAACAGAAGCATCATGAAGAGGACAAAAAGTACGATCTCCTTTCTGCTTCGAAACAGATCGAGTTTTTCCACCGCGAATCCAAAAGCTCCTAGATCGGCGGCAATTCGATGTTGGAGTTTTTGGCGTTCTCTTCGGCATTTTCAAAAACGATCTCGACAGGGACGTTCCCTTTGTCAACAAAACGGGTAAAGCGCTTCTGGAAAACCAGGTGCGCCGTTCCGATCGGACCGCTTCTGTTTTTACCGATAATAATCTCCGCATCCTCCTCCGGTTTGGCGACATATTCGCTTTTGTATTCTTTTCCCTCCGCCTTCGCACGCTTCTCTTTTTCACGCTCTTCACGCATTTTGTAGACATCGTCACGATAGACGAACATAATGATATCGGCATCCTGTTCGATCGCTCCCGACTCACGAATATCGCTGAGCATCGGACGTTTGTCGTGTCGGCTTTCAAGCGATCGGTTGAGCTGAGAGAGCGCGATAATCGGAATCTGCAACTCTCTGGCGAGCAGTTTAAGACCGCGAGAGATCTCGCTCACCTCCAGGTGACGATCCTTGGTACCCGTACCGCTCATCAACTGCAAATAATCGATAATCGCGAGCGAGATTTCAGGGTTTTGGGTCTTGATCTTGCGCAGTTTGGAGC
>WGAE01000031.1 GCA_015489185.1 Campylobacterales bacterium | reverse complement strand
AGGTAGAGGGTGCGTACCATATTTTCGATCAGGTAGAGTTGCTGGGCATCTTTTTTACCGAAGTAGGCGCGGGTAGGGCGTGTGAGGTTGAGAAGTTTGAGGACGATTTGCAGTACGCCGTCGAAGTGTCCGGGGCGGTTGTAGCCTTCGAGGATATACCCTTTGACGGGGGGCGCTTTGATCAGGGGTTCTTCGTCGTGGTAGATCGTATCGGTCAGGGGGATAAAAAGGGCGTCGACGCCGGCGAGTTCGCAGATTTTGGTATCGGCTTCGAGTTTGCGCGGATAGGCGTCGAGGTCTTCGCCGGGGAGGAACTGGGTGGGGTTGACGAAGATGGAGACGATGGTGTGGTCGTTTTGGGCGACGCTTTGTTTGATGAGGGAGATGTGTCCTTCATGAAGGGCGCCCATCGTCGGGACGAAGCCGACGCTTCCGGTGAGGGTGGCGCGGTAGTTTTGGAGTGCTTCGGGTGTTTTGATTTGTTTCATGTTAAAGTCTCTTTTGTGTAAAATCTTTTTGGAAATTTGGGTTGTTTTCTCTGGATATAGACTTCGCTTGAAGCATTTTTTTCTGCGAAACAGGCTGTCCCGAATTAAAAATGCAAAACTCGCTGTGCTCAGACAGTTGCATTTTTGCCTGCGGCACATTCGTACCAGCCTTAAAAATGCATACGCTGCGTCTATATCCAGAGAAAACAACCCTAACCGTTACGTTAAATCAGGGTTGTCTCTGTTTCTATTCGCAAGATTACTACACCGGGTGTCGTATTGTTTCGGCGACACGCCTCAGGCAGTTGCATTTTTGCTTCGTACTTTTGTGAATAGAAGCAGTACAAATCCTTACAAAATTGAGAAAATTATAGCAGGAGAAACTTTGGACAGTTATGAATATAACGAACTTTTAAAAGAGTTGAGTGCGAAGATTGAGAATATTCGTCAGATTGTCGCGCCTGAGAAGTTGCGGGAGCGGCTGGAGGAGATTGAAAAGATTGAGCAGGGGGCGGATTTTTGGAATGATGCGAAAGAGGCGGCGAAGGTGCAGCAGGAGAAGAACCGTATTCTTTCGATGCTCAGAAAGTATGATGAAGCCGCGGGGGCGGTAGAGGATGCGAAAGAGTTGCTGGAGATGGCACAGGCGGAGGGTGATTCGGAGACGATTGAGGAGCTTTACGCCGATGCGGAGAATCTGAAAGAGAAGGTGACAAAGCTTGAGATCGAGATGATGCTCAGCGGAGAGGATGACGCCAAAAACGCGATTGTGACGATTCACCCGGGTGCGGGGGGTACGGAGAGTCAGGACTGGGCGAGTATGCTTTACCGGATGTATCTGCGCTGGGCGGAGCGTATGGGCTTCAAGGTGGAGGAGCTTGATTATCAGGCGGGTGAAGAGGCGGGGATCAAGGATGTCAGTTTCATCGTCAAGGGTGAGAACGCCTACGGCTACCTGAAAGCGGAGAACGGGATCCACCGGCTGGTGCGTATTTCACCCTTTGATTCCAATGCCAAGCGCCATACGTCGTTTACGTCGGTGATGGTTTCGCCGGAGGTGGATGATGATATCGATATTGAGATCGAAGATAAAGATATTCGCGTCGATACCTACCGTGCGAGCGGCGCGGGCGGACAGCATGTCAACAAGACCGATTCGGCGATTCGTATTACCCATATTCCGACCGGGATTGTCGTACAGTGTCAGAACGACCGCAGCCAGCATAAAAACCGCGCCAACGCGATGAAGATGCTCAAATCGCGCCTTTACGAACTGGAACTGGAGAAGCAGAAAGCCGCCAAGGAGGGGATCGAAAAGAGTGAGATCGGCTGGGGACATCAGATCCGCTCCTATGTACTCGCACCCTACCGCCAGGTCAAAGACAACCGCTCCGGTATCGCCTACTCGAACGTCGATGCGATTCTCGATGGAGATATTACGAAGGTGATCGAAGATGTATTGATTGCGGAGAGTCGTAAAGCGTCGTGAAAAAATTAATTTATTTTTAATTGATTTATTTACTTTTAAGATTTTATCTGTATTATTGGATAGTGTAATACGTACTGAATAAACTTAAAGGATGTTTATGGTTAAAAATATTTTATCTCTCTCGATGGTAGCGTCTCTGGCTCTCTTTACAATCGGTTGCGGCGGCGGTGACGGAGGAAGCTCCGATAGTAATCAACAACAGCAACAGGATACAACTGCCCCTGTTATTACGACGGCATCTCCGATCGATGCGGTCGAAGAATCCAATACGACCGTGACGCTGAGTGCGAATGAAGCGAACGTGACATTCTCGATCGTACCGGCGGATCACTTCTCTTTGAGCGGCAATACTTTGGCATTTGCGGCACCTGCATATGAAACAAACGGTACAAATGCATATAACGTTATCGTCAAAGCGACGGATGCGGCAGGTAATGAAGGCAACAAAACTTTGACTTTCAATGTGACTCCGATGGTGATCAAAGCGGTTTCGACAGGAGATAAAAATCTGACAGTTGAAGGAAATGTCGTAATCGGGCCGCGCGGTAAAAAATGGCTCAATGACAATGCGCCGATTATGGATTATGACGCGGCGGTACAATATTGTGAAGATGCTGACAACGGTAGCGGATACAGAATCGCCAGACGTGACGAAATTCTCGATTTGATGGATTATGAAACCGATGATGATCGTGCACTCGAAAATGAATTTGTCAACGATAAATCGATCGCATGGGCGAAAAAGACAAACGACACCTATTTCTATGTCAACCTCAATGCCGGTGCGGATGGAGAAGCGGCGGACGGCAGTGCAACCTATTCGGTCCTTTGTGTTAAAGGGAAAGAACCGAAGCAACATATCTATACAACCGCTGAGGTGAACGGCACGGCGGTCGTGAAGGATGAGACGGCGAAACTGGTCTGGACGAAAGTACAGTCGGATCAGGATGAAGAGCGAAGAGCGATTACCCCGGATGATAACGAAGTTCCCGGTGTCAATCCGCAACCGGCGGCAGACTATTGTCAAAACGGTTTCAGACTCCCGACGATCAATGAATTGCGCACACTGGTCGATTATGAACAAAACACAGTCAACAGTGATGTTGTGCCTGCGAGAACGGAC
>WGAE01000030.1 GCA_015489185.1 Campylobacterales bacterium | reverse complement strand
TGATTCAATGGTACGGCTTGTGACATAGGGCAAAACCACTGTGCCCAAAACTGTGCCCATTTTTGTGCTTAAAACGGCATTTTGGGCAAATTCAAAAAATCTAAAACCTCGATAATACGGGGCTTAGCGGGGTATTAAAGCCCTAACGGAGTCCTCATAATAGACCCGTATCTTCATCTATTACGGTCCTTTCTCATTAAAATCAGCTCGTGATCGAGCTCTTTGAATCCCAAGGATTTGTAGTAGGAGGTCATTTCTGGAAGACAGTAGAGTTCAAAGTGATGGACACGGGAAAGTTTGGAGTGCTTCAAGATGGTTTGCAGTAAGGCTTTGCCAAGGCCTTTATTTCGATGAGGTTCGTCGACGATCAGATCGAAAATGAGTGCTTTGATCGTGAAATCGCTCAACACACGAGCGAAGGCGATGAGTCGCCTCCGCTCATCGGTGAAGCCGACAATCATGCTGGAGTGTTCGATGAGGGAACGTGTTTCATCGAGGGTGCGATCTCGGGTCCACCACTGGGAGTGGTAGAGACGGTGGAGATCTATGATTTGTGAGGGAGTGAGGATATAAATAGGGGACATCATCTTTCTCAATTTTTCGGGTTTAATGTGGAAAAAGTATAGCAAAACGGAGTGTTATTCTTATGAAATCTTATATGGCCGTTTTGAACAATCTCCGGGAAAGGTATCAATCAACAAAAGAGGCTATTGCTCCTTTTTGGGGAGTAGGTCAGTTAGGGGGTTCTGATTTGATTCATCGGAGCGGGGGCGGCGAAATAATATCCTTGGAAATAGTCGACTCCCAGTTGTTTGGCAAGTTTAAAGATTTCCTCGTTTTCTACAAACTCTGCGACGGTTTTGGCTCCCATTGCTTGGGCGAGACCGACAATAAGTGCGACCAACTCTTTCTCGGTAGAATCCTCCGTCAATTTGCGGATGATGCTTCCGTCTATTTTGAGAAAATCCGGGCGGAGGTTCAGCACTCTTTGCAAACTGGAGTATCCGCTTCCAAAGTCATCGATGGCGATACCGACGTTCATCTGTTTAAATCGTGAGATGAAGAGTGAAACCTCTTTATAATCTTGAAAACTTTCGTGTTCGAGAATCTCAAAAGTAACACGCCCTTGTGCTTGATGTTTCCTAATGAGATTTTCCAATTCATCCCAAAAGTCGAAATTTTTGATCTCCCAAGCACCGATATTAATACTGAATTTCTTCAAATGTCGACTCTGTAGAAAGGTCTCTTCCAACATAATCTTCAAAAGCTGAGGGTATTGTCCCGTTTGTTTAGAAATATGGAGAAATTCACCGGGAGAAAGATAGTGGAGATGTCCATTTTCTTTTTCAGCTATACGTATCAAAGCTTCGTAGTATACGGTTTGGCTCTCTTTGTTGACGATCGCTTGGAAAAACGGTACGACCTGACGATTATCGATCGCTTGTTTGATTCGTCGTTCCCACATCAAAATATTTTCCAACTCTCTGCGGTAATCAGCTTTTAGATAGGTTTGAAATCCTTTTCCGCTATTTTTGGCTTCTTGCAAGGCGATAAAAGCCTCCTCCCGGCATCGACTCCCTTGTGCCGCTCCGACTGCGACACGCAGATCGATGGGGATACCGTCAATAATGAAATCCTGATTTTCGATCAGTTTTTTCAACCAGATGATTCGCTGTTCGATACTTCGTTTATTCTTGTCTTCTTCATGTTCGTAGAC
Organism: Campylobacterales bacterium; assembly: GCA_015489185.1. Taxonomy (GTDB): domain Bacteria; phylum Campylobacterota; class Campylobacteria; order Campylobacterales; family QNZT01; genus QNZT01. The sequence goes on along the minus strand of WGAE01000030.1, from coordinate 2,659 downwards.
TGCGAAGATGTCTCCGTTGAAATGGATCAATGCGCAGCCGCTCTCTTTCAATGCCGCTTGAAGACGTAGGGCGGTTTGTTTCAAAACTTTGTCTGCAAACCCTGTCCCGAAAAGACCGATAATCCGACCGAAATTGCGTAAATCAATCAGAGCCAGGCAGCTTTGATCCTGCGGTTTGATTTTTTCTTCCAGATAGTGACGAGTGTACAGTCCTGTCAAGGTATCGATGTAAAGTTTTTCGTTGAGTTTCCGATTGGTCTTGAGCAGATTTTTCGTGTAAAAATACCCTTCCAATCCTACAAGCGTGATCAGAAAGAGAAATCCGAAATATTCGATCAGACGATAACGCTCCGTCAATTGATCGAAGTTTTTCTTTTCCGCAGCGACACGTTGCTGATCGTAGTAATAGATTCGATTGATATTTTCTGTCATCCGGCGAACGTTCGCATCGAGATCTTTGGTAATGACGAGTTTTTCATGGCGTAGCTCTGCTCGTGCCGATTTTGTAAGCGACCCATGTTTTTCCAGGGCGAAACGCTTCTGCAGCAGAGCTTTCAAGACCTTCTCCTCGCGGATTAGTAGAAGGAAACTCCCTAAAATATCGTTTAGGTTTCCCCGGTCGATCATCTTCTGCGGAATGAAAATCTCCGTTGTAAGATAGTCCGATTCGGGAAGGTTTAGCGGGGTGCGAACGGTCAGGAGTCCCCCGCGGTCGATTGTGTTCAGGGCCTCTTTAATCTGATCGATTCGACGGTCCAGATTTTCCAGATAGAATTCTGCATTTCCGGATTCTGAGAGAATCATCGTTTTATCGAAGCGACTTTCGAGATTTTGCAAGCTGTTGATGAGATACTGATAGACGATATAACGGTCATTGGTCTTGAGTAATTTTCGGTTGCCGTCTTCCAGGATTTTCAAGATATGCAAATGAAAAAGAAAGAGCAGGATAAATCCGAAAACTCCCATCCATCCGATCAGTTTGATGCGTCTATTTTCCATCGCCCAGTCCGTAGCGTTTCATAATACGTCGGCCTACCGGGGAGGCTGCAAAGTCGACAAATGCCCGAGCCAATGTTGGATGTTCGGAAAAACGAAGGGTACTAATGACGAGTTTTTTGGCGTGTGCCTCTGCTTCGGGAATGGAGTAAATTCGTAGGCGTTCGGTTGGATTATTCAACCGAAAAGCTGCCGCTTTCCAGTTGATCGTGGCTTCGACACCCTCTTCCTCCATCAATCGAAGCAGATCCCGAGAGTCGCTTCCGAAATAGACAGCCTCGTCCTCGTAACGTCTCCAGGCGGCTTCCCCGAACGTCGATCGTATCAATGTCCGTGTTGCACGTCCCACACTGCCGATCCAAGCGTCCCCGATCGCAAAATAGGCCCCTTTTTTGTGCAAATCATCCAGGGAATGAATCCGGTCGGCATCTTCCGTCCGGACGAAAAGTGCCAGACGATTTTTCCCGATGGTCCGGCGATAGACAAAGAGACCTTTTGGGGCTTTACGATAATAACTTTCGCTCCCAGGAAGAAAGAGATCGCCTTTTTGGAAGAGTGTCAATGCGCGCAGAAGTTCTCCGCTGCCGCCTTGTCGGATGAGAAAGGTACAATTATGTGTCTGTTGGAACGTTTTAATCAGAGATTGCATCGCCGGTACCATCGTAATGCCGCAATAAAAAATCAATACCGGTTTTGCCATAAGAGCCTGTGTCATCAAAACGATTGATATCCCTCGCCGATAACGATATAGATACTCTTTTAAGTTTTTGCGTCTATTTGATCTCATACCTAAGATTATCATAAAGTAGATATGTTCTTATTTGTATCGTTTTGGATTTCGTTTTTTGTCCGTTTATACCGTTTAACGGAAAGGATTTGACTCTGTGCCTAAGAGTATAAAACCTTGCCGGAGACTCTCTGTGTGATACTCACTCTCACTCATTTTAAGGAATTCAGAAATCGACGTCACAAAATTATTGAACCCAAGTTTTGCAATAAAAAGTGCGTCAGATGCGTCGATGCTCGGTGTGCGGGGGATGTCGGGCCGAAACGCAGGCGCACCCCAAGGGGGAGGAGCGTCAAACAAAGGAAAACTGCTTTGCCTTAGTCGCTCCGCACGGCGCTGCGTCTATGCCGCGGTATCGCAGATGCCTTGGCTTTGGACGACTTGCCCTTACTGCCGATGATCGATGCAGATGGCGTGCGGGCTAATGAAATTTTTGGGTTGAAGGAAAATCGGATGGAAAAAGGATAAAAAAGAAGATCAACGTGGACTCAGTCCAAGGAGCTGAGTCGACTATCTTGTGGAAAAAGTTCCGAAAATCGGATATTTAGCTTTGGGCTCCACTCTCCTGTTGCTTTTTGATCTCTTCGCGGACCTGATCCATATCGAGCTCTTTGACCTGGCGGATCAAATCTTTGAGCCCCTCTTCGGGGAGCATTCCCGGCTGCATAAAGACGATAATTCCTTCACGCATAATGGCGACGGTGGGGATAGAACGGATCTGGAAGTGGGCGGCGAGCTGCTGCTCCTCTTCGGTATTGATCTTGCCGAAAAGGATATCGGGATACTCCTGGGAGACCTTTTCGAAGATGGGGCCGAACTGTTTGCAGGGTCCGCACCAGGGAGCCCAGAAGTCAAGCACGGCGATGTCGCTGGAAG
>WGAE01000029.1 GCA_015489185.1 Campylobacterales bacterium | reverse complement strand
TGGGAAGAGATGCTCCAGTCTCGCGATACCGACTATCTGCAACGTCTTCAGAAAGTTGCCGGCAGTCGTGCGACCGATTTTACGCAACTGATGGCGCAGATTGAAAAGCAGCTCGATACGTCGCAGATCGAAATATCGCTTCATGAAATGGCGGCAATCGTCGTGACGTCGCTGACCCCTTCACTCACCAGAGAACTGGACGATGAGATCGCCACACTCAGCTATATGCTCAAAACGACGCCGGAATTGGTCCAAAAGAGCGAAATACGTCAGAAACTGCGCGGATTGATCGAAAAGCGGATCGAGATCGACAAAAAAGAGGTCAAATCGCGTATCCTCTCACTCGATGAAATCCTTTCGGAAGTTTCACAGAAGATCATCGATCTGGTCGATAACACACAGATCAGCCGTGATCAGCTCCAATCGATCAAAGCGGAATTACAGTCGATCAGTACCGAAGCGGATACCCAGGCGGGATTTGAGACGATTCGCCAGAAACTCCTTAAAATCGCCGAAACGCTGGAACTGGAGACAAAGCAGCTTCATGATATCATGCGAAAAGAGGATCGTGTCGTCGTACAGATGCAACAGAAGATCAAAAAACTGGAAGAGGCGCTCAAAAAAGCGAAACAGGAGTCCAAAACAGACTTTCTGACGGGGCTTGTCTCCAAACGGGGACTCGACGAAGAGCTCAACCGCGCCGACAAGAGCTACCGACGCTACAATATCGGTTATTCGGTTGTCTTTTTCGATATCGACCACTTCAAACGCATCAACGATACCTACGGACACGAAGCGGGCGATCTGGTGCTCAAACAGCTGGGCAGATTGCTGTTGCGCCTGAAGCGCGACGTCGATATTGTCGGGCGCTACGGCGGTGAGGAGATTTTGGCGATTTTGCCGAACACACCGCTGGAGGGGGCGAAAATTTTCGCTGAAAAGGTGCGCGAACACGTCGCATCGTTTCAGTTTATCTATAAGGGGGAAGCAGTGCCTGTGACACTCAGTGCAGGTGTCGCTTCGAGCAGCGAATTTGACAATCAGAAACAGTTGCTCGAAGCGGCTGACAAGCGACTTTACGAAGCGAAAAACGCAGGAAGAAACCGGGTGATGCCGCCGCTGAAGGTTACGGCATGACACTCGGAGAGTATCTGGAACAAAAGCCGCTTTATTACAAAGAGATCGATTACGAACGCTTCCCAGCGATCTGGGAGAAGTATAAAGATACTATTAAAGTACCGCGGATTATTCATATCATCGGCACCAACGGGAAGGGAAGTACGGGACGTTTTCTGGCGCACTATCTGCACAAAATCGGGGTGCGTGTCGGGCACTACTCTTCACCCCATCTGCTGAAATTCAATGAACGCATCTGGCTGGAAGGTGCCGACGCCTCCGACGCACTCCTTGAAAAACATCACCGGAAACTTCAAAAAGTGATCGATCATGAAGATCTGGACGCGATGAGCTACTTCGAGTACACCACACTGCTGGCAATTTCAATTTTTGAGGGGCTTGAATTTGTCGTGATGGAAGCGGGGCTTGGCGGTGAGTACGACGCGACGGCGGTTTTCAAAAAAGATTTGACGATCGTCACCCCGATCGGAAAAGATCATGAAGCGTTTCTGGGCAATACGATTGAACAGATCGCCAAAACCAAACTTAACGCCGTCGAAAAGTTCGCGATACTCGGCAAACAATCCAAACCGGTCTATAAAATCGCCAAAGAGTATTCGCGAAAGCGGGGAATCGAATTTTTTCGTTACAGCTTCTTTTATACCAAAGAGGAGATGGCAAAAGCCAGACGCACGATCCGAAATCTCGGACTACCCGGATTTTTCGTCGACAACCTGCTGACCGGACTTGCCGCGGCGAAATTTTTCGGCTACGAGATCAAATGGCGACTGATGGAAGATGTCGTGCTCAGGGGACGGATGCAAAGGATTGCCAAAAATGTCGTGCTCGATGTCGGACACAATCCGATGGCTGCCGAAGCGATCGTACAGGCGTACAAAAACCGACGTGTGATACTGGTCTACAACAGTTACGAAGACAAAGATTATCTGCAAATTCTTCAAATTTTGAAGCCGATTGTAAAAAAAGTTGAAATTCTTCCGATATACAACCAACGTATCGAAGATCAGGCGAAACTCGAAGCGGCGATCAGCTCAGTCGGATTGCCGTACAGCGAGTTTGAAACGATTCAACCCGATGAGGAGTACCTTGTTTTCGGATCGTTCGCCGTAGCGGAGGAGTTTTTAAAACATTATGCGCCGGGAGAACCAACATAAACAGATTCTGATGCTCTTTTTTGTCGTCGCGGTCACACTCACCGTCGCGGCACTCTTTGCCTTCTACTTCTCCCAAAAAAGCCTCTTAGCGACACAGTCGGAACTGCAACTGAGCCGAAAATATGCCGCACTGCTGCAAAAAATCGCGCAAAAACGCAAAGAGTATGACGCCCTGGCGGAAGATCTGGAGATACTTCATGAAGAGACCCAGGCAGGGGTGAAAACCGACACCAAAGCGACCGAAGCGCTTTTAAAACGCCTCACCCCCAAAATGAGACAGCTTATTGTGGCAAACATCCCCGCCGGGTATCCGAGCAAAAGCAGAAGAATCACTTCGAAATTCGGCTGGCGCATGCACCCGATCTATCATGAAGAACGCTTTCATCACGGCATCGATTTCGGCGGCAAACCGGGAACCCCCGTGCACGCCACGGCAGACGGTATCGTTGCCTATGCCGGCTACAGCAAAGGAGGTTACGGTAACGTCGTCATCATCCGACACAATTTCGGTTTCATGACACTTTACGGACATATGCAGCCGCACTTGCAAGTCAAAACAGGCGATTTTGTCAAACGGGGTACGGTAGTCGGGTATCTCGGTAACAGCGGACTCTCGACCGGACCGCATTTGCACTACGAAATCAAATACCTGCGCCGCTATATCGACCCCGCCGCTTTCCTCCAAGCCCCCGACGGACACTTTGCAAATCTGTTACTAAACACCTCTCAAATCGAATGGCAAAACCTCATCGCCGCAATCATGCGGACATATCAGAGGATGGCAAAGCTATAGCGACTGGAAATATGGTACAATAAGTGTAAATGCAAAAAAACAGAGGTGCACATATGTCCAATCTTGCCTACAGTGAAACATATACAATCGAAGATTATAGACAATGGGAAGGTGACTGGGAGCTGATCTACGGCAATGCCTATGCGATGGCGCCATCGCCAATGTACGGGCATCAGTTTGTCAACGGTAAAATATACAGACAGTTAGATGAAAAACTGGATGAGTGCCCGGAGTGTCATGCTATTTTCGAAATGGACTGGGAAATTTCCGAAGAGAGTATCGTACGCCCTGATAACATGGTTATCTGCTATGAACCGGACGAAAAGCTAACCAAAAAACCGGAGATTATTTTCGAAGTCACCTCCAAATCGACTGCCAAAAGAGATGAAATACTCAAATATGAACTCTACCGGCAAGAAGGAGTAGAATACTACGTTCTTGTTTATCCGGAACAGAAAAAAGCCAAAGTCTACCGCCTGATTGACTATGTCTATCGCAAAATGGGCGATTTCAGCGACGAAACCTATACCTTTGAACTGGAAAAATGCAGCATAGAGTTTGACTTCGGGTTTATCTGGAGGAAGAAGACAAAAGTTTAGTCTGTTTATTCGCGAAACCTCTCAAAGACAAAATCAAAATCGATCTTCGGCGAACATTCCACACCGTCAAACACGAACGTTCCTTCAAGAATATCTGTCACTTTTTCATAAGACTTGCCGTCCAGTTTATAAATCTTTGCCTTTAAATCTTCCGGATACAATAGCACGTAATAGGGCACTTTTTCACTCTCATAGAGAAAATATTTGATCTTCTCATCCCTCAGGGCGCTGCTTTGAGAGACGATCTCCACGATCAGCTCCGGACTCTTCTTGATATAAGCACCCTCTCTTTGCCCGCACACAAGGGCGATATCCGGGCGCAGGATCGTATCGTCAGAGATCTTATAATCCATCTCGGAGACAACCATACAGTTTTTACATGATCTGATGCTCTCCCCTATACTCTGTATCAGCAAACTGGCAATAGACTGATGGTTGAACATCGGAGAGGGAGCCATCGCATAGGCGTTTCCACCTATCAACTCCCAGTCCCCCTCCCACTCTTTATAGTCTTCATAGGTATAATAGGGTCGATACTCCTCTTTCTTCACAGCGCCCATGACCGACTCCTTTATAAGTTTTTCCCTCATTATAGCAAAAATTTGAATACTACAGGTTGTGATTATTATGTAAAATTATAGCTGGTAAATGATAAATAGTTACCCCTTACATATCATAATTCTTCGGAAGAGTTGTTTTGGCTACATCCCTTTATGATAAGTTTCACAGTCCCACATCATGAGAATTACCCCTTCTTCTGGAAATGACGAATTTAGCTTCACCAGAACAAAGTGTTTTAGCAGAATTAATTGATATTAACAAAAACTTAGGTAGAATAAGTAATAACATAAC
>WGAE01000028.1 GCA_015489185.1 Campylobacterales bacterium | reverse complement strand
TCATATAGAGTACCAGGGTATAAAGCAAATAACTCTGATAACGATTTTTGGGCCAGATATTCAGCTCCCAGCGTGCCAGCACCGAAAAGGTCAAAATCGTCCCGACAATGATCCCAAGTGCTCCCGCTTCATAAAAGGTCCCCTGAATCGGCAAGAACTCCGCTCCCCAGCCAAATTCGCGCAGATGGACAATTTTACTTAAAATCGACATCGGCAGCGGCACATACATGATAATCGCCCAGCTGATAAAGTAAAACCACAACGCGGCATCGAACACTTTGATGATCGTTTCAATCCCCAGCTTTTGCACCGCTCTGGCTCCGACATAAAACGAAACCGGGTAGAGAATCAGAAATTTGATATAGTAGTTATACTCTTCGGCTTTGGGCCAGGGAGAGCGCATACTAATGAGTATCAGCAGCAGCGCGGAAAGCACCAGAAAAACGAGAATATTAAAATCGATCTCTTTGTGTACCGTATCGTCCAGAAAAAGGAGCGCGAAGGTACCAAGCACCAGCAACTGCTCCACCCGCGCGGGTCCCAGTTTGATCACCGGAAGCGCAAGAAACGCGAGTATCAGAAAATAGAGAACGGTATAGACCTGTTTTTTCATCGAAAAATTCCCTTTAAAATCGAAAACCGAATCTATTTGCGACGAATCAGATAGATACGATCGACATAGACTTTGGCAATCGCATCGTTACCGGGCGGACTGAGCCAGACAAACTTTTCACGGTCACGGGGCACATGCACCGTTCCGATTTTGATACTGTTGTATCCTTTGCCAAACTGTGCCGAAAGGCGTATCCCTTTGACCAATCCGGGATCGATTCCGTAACGAAGTGCCCATTTCAGTCCGCTCAGCAACCCTCTTTGATTGCGTTCGATACGCACGTCGGCATAGAGTTCCCAGTCGCCGTCGGGCAGATTGGTAAAGGGGAGTGAAAAGCCCCACTCTTCACTGCTGCCGGGCATCATCGCCGCGACACCGTCGCTCGCCGCATGATCTTCCACTATATCGGCACAACAGAGTTCGAGTTGATACTCCTGAAAAGAGAGCCACGCTTTCCCTTTCTCCAATCCCTTTGCCGCGGCGGGAACACGCTCCCGGGTACGTTGCAGATCGATCAGCCGATCGAGGTTTTCCATCGTGACACCCTCGGCAATTTGACGCGCATCGGGATGTTTAGCGAGATAATTTCTGAAACGCTTTTTGATCGTTTCGTTCGCTTCTCCCCGCATGATACGGATATAATCCGGTCCAGCAAAAAGCGACAGTAAATGTTCATAGAAGGGGGTGTCGGGTTTGAGTTTTGATAACCCTTCCGATAAGATGGCATCTAGTCTGTCCAGATTTGTTTTAGAGAGATATTTCGCATCGATCGGTGTTTTGAGAGGTAATCGCTCGTGTGTTGCTTCAATCATTTTTTGCAGCGTTTGAATATAGCGCTGCACCGCATCCGCGCCGTCTCCGTAATAGTATCGACAAAAAGTCGCGATTAACTCGGAAAGATCGCGTTTAGGATTCCACAGCAGTTTGGCAAAGACCCAGACACGCAGATTCGCAAGCTCCGCACCGACACCACCCCCCTGCAAAAAGAGTCCTTTGATCATCGCATCATCCGCAAATGTTTTGATATCCGCATCGAGGGCGAAAAGATCGGGATACGGAAAAAGATAACCGCCGAAATTGATCATATAGTGCCACACCACCGCATGGTCGGTATATTTTTTCCAGCTATGCAGATCCTCCAGAATTGCACGGTTGTTTTTGGAAGTCAGCGGTTTGGAAAAATCGGCTTCGATTACAGAAAAATGGACACCGAGATTATCACCGAAAGCGGGAAGCTGATCGGGCGCACGTCTGGTCCAGAGGTATGCTTGCGTAAAAAAGAGCGTGTTTGGAAAACTTTTTTTGAGTGAAGATGCCAGAAACTGGGTATAAGTCACAAACGGCACGACCGGCGATTCTCCGGATTTCAGCCCCCTCTCACACCAGGAGTTGCGATCTTCGTGTTCGAGTGTCACGTAGGCGAGTCTGTCACGGTCATGTTCGGAGAGTTTTTTTCGCAGTGTCTCCAGCGCGTTTTGTCGTGCACGCGGATTTGCATAGTCATACTGTCCGTTACAGGCAAACATTTTATCCATCAACTCCGACGACATGAAAGTATAGGTATCGATCGGATCGGGAAGGTGGTCATCCTCCTCCAACGTACGGTGTCCGAGCCTTCCGTTGAGCAGGTTTTTATATGAAAAAAGGAGATCATCCGCTTCATGAAAGAAGATCTCCCGATATGCAAAACGCGGTTTTTGCAGATCGTCGATTTCCCCCAGACTCTTTCTTCGATAATGCGGAATATATTCAAAATCTTTTGCCAGGAATTTATACCCCGCATAGGTATCCAGGAAATAAAAAACACCGAATAGCAAACCACGCCCGCTCTGCGCACGGATAAAGAGTCGCTCACCGCGGCTTCGAAGCTGAAAACCGTCATCACCCAGTTCATTTGCGGCAACGATCTGTAATATCACGGCATTTTGATCGGCAAGTACCTGCCCGATTTTACGCTCTGGCTTCGTTCCGGTAATCTTTTCCAGATAGATCGCCAGTTGCTCGGCTGCCGGACGGACTTGCGGTGAGTCTGTTGCCGCCGCTACAACCGTCTCCTGTCCCAGTTCGAACGCAAATGCCGGCAACAGACAACACAACACAAGCCAGACCGTACGTATCATCGTATTTTCCTTCATGAAGTAGTATTGTCGCAGAGTATAACACAAAAAAAAGGTAAAATATATTATGCCCAACTTAAGAGAAAAAACAGAGTTTACATAGTAAACTTTACAAAACGCAACTTTGAAGGAGCCTCGAATGTCGTCGCGCCCCACCGCCTATCTCTCCGTCATCTCCCATCATCAGGAAGATTTAATCGCGCAGAACTTCAAAAGTTTTCCCAAACAACTGGGGCGTTTCGATATCAAACTGGCGATCATGGACAATACCGGTTCCGATTCCCTCAAAACTTTTTGTGAAAATGAGCAACTCTTCTATTATCATGACGGTATTGTACGCGGATTCGGACACAATCACAACAAAATGTTTCAACTCCTCAACCCCGGCGACGAAGATATCTTTATCATCTGCAATCCTGACATCACCGTGGCTCCGGACCAGCTTGAAGGGTTGCTCAAAAATTTTGTCACCTCCGGTATCGATATCGGTGCGCCGCGCTCCTATCTGGACAAAGCAAAAGGGCAACTCGACTATCCCGATCGCTACTTTCCATGTCTGGCAAATTTTCTGATCTCCATCGCCACCGGGAAGCGACTCCACTACGGTACATACGACGATCAGGAGTCTCCGGAGTGGTTTTCGGGCTCGTTTATTCTTTTCAAACCGGAAGTGTTTCGAAATCTCGGAGGATTTGACGAGGGGTATCATATGTACTGCGAAGATATCGACCTTTGTTACCGCGCCAAACAGGCAGGTTACAAACTCAAACTCGACACCGCGTATCATATCGAACACCACTCCCGTATGGCAAGCCGTAAACTGCTTTCGAAAAATATCTGGTGGCATATACGCTCGGCATTTCGTTTCAGCTTCAAATCGGGACGGCTTTTTTGCCTGAGTATCGCCAAAAAGAGAGTGTCATGAAAACGATCGCTATCCTTTTTGACAAACCGGTGCAACCCTTTCATATCGCTGTACTGATCGAACGACTGCAGCAAAGAGGGTATGCGATACAGCTTGTTCTACATCGAAGAAGTGTCGTCCCGCAAACCTTCAGCAGACGATTTTTTACCCTGTTGCAAAAACTCGAAGGCTTCATGACACGTCTGATGGACAAAAGCCTCGCACCCTATCTGAAAAAAACCGATCTGCGACAACTGGACCTCCCGACCACAATACTCGATGCAACCCTGCAAAACGGAAAAATCCTTTACGACAAAGAGAGTTTGCAAAAGATCAAAACGCTGAAACCTGATCTGCTACTGCTTGCCGACACGGGACCGCAACCCGACCTGAAACAGATCGGCGATATCCCCTCCGAAGGCATTTTGCAAATATGCTACAGCGACATCGAAGCCCTGCAAAGTGATGTGATCGCTTTCTGGGAGATCTACCGGCGAATGGACAAAATCGGATTTTCCGTCGAAAAGCTCACAAACGGCTATTCGCAAACACTTTTTTCAGGCAAGGTCGCCACTTTCCGGCAATTTGTACCGATGCAGATACGCCTGCTTCGTGAAGCACTCCCCTATCTGGTCGATACGATCGATCACTATCTGAAAGGCGAAATCCCCGTTGCCGACACACCGCCGGAGCGTATTATCGCCACACGCAGGCTACCGCTCCCCTCCGTTATGATACAACTGGTCTATCTTGGCAAAACCGCGCTCCTTTTTAGCAACCTGATTTTGCAAAAAGGTTTGCTGAAAAAAGAGTCGCGCTTTCATGTCGCCTTTATGTTTCACAACTGGCAGGGAGCGAACCTGAGTGAAGGGATCAAGATCAAAACACCGGCAAAACACTTTTACGCCGATCCGTTTGTCTGGCAGAAAGAGGGGCGTACTATCTGCTTTGTCGAAGATTACGACTATACGCAACATATTGCCTGGATCAGCGCTGTCGAACTTTTTGAAGACGGGCGTTACAAAATCCTCGGACCCGTCATCCAGGAACCCTTTCATATGTCCTACCCTTACCTGTTCGAATATGAAAACGAACTCTACATGATCCCCGAAACCACCCAGGATCGCTCCGTAAGACTCTACAAATGTATCGAATTTCCTATGCGGTGGGAGTTTCAAAAAACATTGATGAAAGGGATCAAAACCGCCGATACGATGGTTTTTGCACACCAGGGCAAATGGTGGATGCTGACCAACCTTTCCACACCGGACAATGATGATCAGGCAGCACAACTTTTTGCCTTTTACGCCGATTCGCCGCTTAGCGACAACTGGCAGCCACATCCGAAAAATCCGCTGGTCTTCGACAGCGACTACGGCAGAAACGGAGGTTTGCTATTTACCCAGGAAGGTATTCCGGTACGTGGCAGACAGAAACAGGCGTTCAATATCTATGGCGCTGAACTCTCGATCGCCAAAATCACCAGACTCGACACGAAAGAGTACGAAGAAGCGTTGCTCAGTTGGATCAAACCGAACTTTTTCGACCATCTCAAAGCCACACACCATATCCACTCACATAGCGGAGTGACCGTCTGGGATTATATGCGGCTCGAAAGAGCCGACTAAGATTTTTGCGTACTCTTTTTAACGATCTTCTTGTGACGTTTGAGATATTTGAGATTCTCTTTACGTGTCAAAATCTTGATGAACCGTTTATGCACACCGCTGAGTACGAATCCCACATGATGAATACTATGTTCATGCACAATACTCTCCATATAGGTCACAAAACTCTTTTCCGAATAGTTCGCTTTAAGCACACTTACAACCAGATCCGACTTTTTCATCAGCACGATCGCTTCTGCCGCAACCCCTACCGGCGGAAGATCGAGGATGATATAGTCATACTTTTGCCGCAACTGCGCCAGAATTGTATCGAGCTTGTTCGAGTTGATCAGCTTCAGCGGATTGTCGATCGGCTCTCCCGCGGGAATCAACGCGAAATTGTGCAACGCATCAGTCACGAACGTCACTTCATCAAGGGTCCTGTCGCCAAACAACACAGATGTAATCCCCGGTGAAACCGGTACGTCAAATTTCGCATGCAGTTCCGGCAGGCGCAGGTCCATCGAGACGGCAACCGTCTTTTTATCGCCCATTCCCAGACACAACGCCAGATTCGCCGCCAGAGAAGTTTTTCCCTCCCCTTTGACAATAGAAGTGACGGCAATCACCTTTCCGCCCTTTTTACTACCATCCACATACTCTTCGATACTCGCCCTTAACGACCAGAGCATCTGAGAGGCGATCGATTCGGGATCTTTGATGATATACAAATCGTTATAGATACGCTTATCCTTGATATAGGGAATCGTACCCAGATACGGCAGGTCAGTCAGTTCAGTCACGTCGCTCGGCGCTTCGATATATTTGGCAAAATAGACTCTGAGCAACGCGTAGAGCAAGCCCAGAATCGTCCCGCCGACAAGCCCCAGCAGAAGCAGTACCTTCTTGTTCGGTGCTGAAGCAAACGCCGGCAGGTAGGGTTCATCGATGACCCTATACTCGTACGATCCTTCAGTCTGCTTGGAGATGATCACCTGGGTCTGTTTGTCGAGCAAAAAGAGATAATTCTTTTCCAGAAGATCATGTTTTCGTTTAAGCCTGGTGTAACCGAACTCTTTTTGCGGCAGCGTCGTCAGTTCCGCCTTATACTTGTTCAAAATCTTCTTGACTTCCTGCATCTGCATACGGGTATCGTCTTCGAGATCTTTGATGTTACGCGCCAGATCCCGCAGTTTATCTTCGATAATATGCCGCACTTTCACCACTTCAGGGTGGCTCGGTTTGTAACGCATACGTAATTTCTGATATGCATCCTCATTCGCAGCAATCCCTTCAATAAACTTCGTCAGATTCGGGTTGTTGATCTCCTGCACCAAGGCGATGATTTTTCGGTAATCATACCCGGAGCGATAGATCGCATCGACCGTTTTGAGTTTGTGCAGACGGATTTTCAACGTTTCTAACTCTTTTTCATACTTGAAAATCATCTGGATAATCTGACTCGTCTGCTGATCCAGCCCCGCTACTTTATTTCCCGCGATATAAGCTTTCAGGCGTTTTTCGGATTCATCGAGTTTGGCTTTGGTATGTTTGAGTTTTTCATTGATCAACTGTAAGAGATTCTCAACTTCGGAGATCTCCTGTTTACGGTTGATTGCCAGGAACGTATTGATCAAAGCATTTACAAACTGCTGCGCACTGTAGGGATTCGTATCGGAATAGACGATTTTGATGATACTCGAGTGCGGACTCTTTTGCATCACACTCAGATGCCCCAGCACATACTCTACATACGCTTTGAGATCATACACCTGAAAATAGAGATCCGACGCCTCTACCCGTTCATTACGGGAAATTTTGATATCAAAATAGTCGGTATGGAGCATTTTACCAAATTGATACTCCAGCGGTTTAGTGCGTTTGGGCGCGAACGGATTTTTGTCGATCACCATACTCAGGCGGTAACGGTTCTCATCCAGCGCGCTGATGACAAACCGTTTTTGAAAAAAGGAGGGATCTTTGATATCGATATAGTTGATACGATAGGGAAGGTCCCGTGTAACCCGTGCATATCGGAACCCGTCTCTGCGAAAATAGTGGATATTCTCCTGCAGTTTTGTTACCACTTTTTGAATCAGACTGCGTGACTGCAGAAAGTCAATCTGGGTCTGCAAATGTCTGGCAAAGACATTCTGGGAACTCTCCAGTTGCATCGAAGCGCTCAGTTTGTTCAGCTTCGGGCTCACTTCGACCGTCGCATCGGTCGTATAGGTCTTTTTCGCCACCATCGCATAGAGAAACGCCAGCGAAGTCAGCAAAAGGATGATTGCTAGAATCGATCCTTTATAATCTAAAATCTTGTCCCAGATTGTGCGTTTGTAAAACTCTTTTTCGTTGATACCCATATCCGCTCCTATTTGAAAACGCTGTAGATCGCGATACTGTTAAATAGCGTATTGATCAAAGAGAGCGACGGTTCCATACCGTTAAACGGCATATTCGCATCTTTGACGTTGTTATGTCCGACATAGACAATATCTTCCGGCTGCAGGACAATGTTGTACTGTGCAATACTGCGCATATCGGTCAAATCCAGCAGCGCCAGATCGTAATCGTGTCGGTTTCCGCGTACAATCAACACTTTAGTACGATCCGCAAAATCGGTCAACCCTCCACGCTGTGCGATCGCTTTAAGCGGGGTCAGAAATGCGTTTTTGTCATACGCCAGCGCACCGGGGTTTGCCACTTCACCCATCACATACACTTTCTGGTTCAACACTTCGACACGCACCGCCGGAGAGTTTTCCAGATAACGACTATAGAGTTTAAAAAGCCTGTCTTCAAGCTGCTCTTTTGTCATTCCCGCCACTTTGATCCTTCCCACCAGCGGCAATAATACCGTCCCTCCCGATGTCACTTCGATCCCGTTGTCGTTGCTGATGCCTGGACGATAGGTACCGAGTTCGGGATATTGATAAACAAAGATGGAGATACGGTCATGCGGTTTGATCACATAGTCACGCTTTTGAAAAAAACCTTCCGTAACATACGCCGGGTGATGTTTGGAGAAGAGCTGGTGTGTTTTGGAACTGCAACCGTTCAAAAGCAGCAGCAATCCCAAGATAAAAAGCAGATAACGTAAAACTGACACGCGGCACTCCTTCTGTCAAAACGGATTATCCGTAATAATCGACCAAATCCGTTTTTTGTTGAAGGAGTCCGCAGAAAGTAAAAAATATTGAAAAAATTAGCAACCGTATTTTTTCAGATACCACTCGATCGTCTTGACAATCCCCGATTCAAAATTTTCCTCGGCTCTCCAGCCAAGCTCATTTTCGATCTTCGTGGCATCAATCGCATAGCGTCTGTCATGTCCGGCTCGATCCTCAACGAAAGTGATCAGTTCTTTGTAACTCTTTTGGGCAGGAACTTTCTCATCGAGAATTTCACAGATTTTATTGGCAATGTAAAGATTATCTCTTTCATTGCGTCCGCCGATATTATAGGTCTCTCCCGCTTTGCCTTCATGAAACGCCAGATCAATCCCCGTACAGTGGTCTCTGACATAGAGCCAATCGCGAATATTTTTCCCGTCACCGTAGATCGGAATGGGATTTCCCGCCAGCGCGTTTCGGATGATCGTCGGGATCAGCTTTTCATCATGTTGTTTCGGACCGTAATTGTTGGAACAGTTGGTAATGACGGTATTCAGCCCAAAAGTATGGTGATAACTGCGCACGATCATATCGCTGCTCGCTTTGGACGCCGAATAGGGAGAATTGGGCGCGTACGGCGTCTCTTCGGTAAAGAGTACTTCGGGATCTTCCGGAAGCGTGCCGTAAACCTCATCGGTCGAGATATGATGAAACCGACACACTTTGTATGCCTCTCTGTACCGAAACGGTCTTTCCATCCAGTAATTTTTGGCGACATCGACCAGTGTATAGGTACCGTTGACGTTTGTTTCAACAAAAACACCCGGATTTTTGATAGAGTTGTCAACATGCGACTCCGCGGCGAAGTGAATCACCCCGCGAATATCATATTCATTGAAGATAAACTCGACCAGCTCCCGGTTACAGATATCTCCTTTAATAAATTTATACCGAGGATGATCCTCCACCTCTTTGAGATTCTCCAAATCCCCCGCATACGTCAGCAGATCCAAATTGACCAGGTTATACTGCGGATACTTCTCCAGAAAATAGGGAACAAAATTACTACCGATAAAACCGGCACAGCCTGTGACCAATATTGTTTTATGATCGTTTGCAAACATCTTATTTTCTCTCTCCCAATTTCGTTAAACAATGACTTAGACTATCCTTCCAATAAGGAATTGAAAGATCAAAATCTTTCTTGATTTTCGCCTTGTTGAGCAGACTGTAGTGGGGGCGTTTTGCGGGGGTCGGGTATTGCCATGTTTCGATCGGATCGATTTGACAGGAAAGCTTTGCCATCTTCATAATCTCTTTGGCAAAATCGTACCAGCTGATCGCTCCTTCGTTACTGTAGTGGTAGATCTCGGGTTTGGAATTGTCGATTTTCGGCAAAATCTCCAAAATTGCTGCCGCGAGATCGGCGGCATAGGTCGGTGTACCGATCTGATCAAAAATAACCCCCAGCTTTTCGCGCTCTTTGCCGAGTCTGAGCATCGTTTTGACGAAGTTGTTGCCGTAACTGCTGTAAACCCATGACGTACGGATAATGATACTGTTTTCGGGCGAAACTTCCAGTATCGCCTCCTCTCCCGCCAGTTTGGTTTTGCCGTAAACACCGGTCGGACTGGGTCTGTCCTCTTCGGTATAGGGTTTATAATGTTTACCGTCAAAAACGTAATCGGTGGAAATATGCACCAGCCCGATCCCCCGCTCTTTGGCGATTTCCGCCATATTTCTGACGGCGATATGGTTGATCAAATCCGCACTTTCAGCATCTTCTTCCGCTTTGTCTACGGCAGTGTATGCCGCACAGTTGATGATAGTGTTAATGTGGTTTTCACTGCAAAAAGATTTTACTGCCGCTTTGTCAGAAATATCGAGTCTTTTTCTGTCGGTAAAAAAAATGTTTTCTCTATCTCTCCGCGCTGCGACCAGCTCCTTCAACTCACGTCCGAGCTGTCCGTCGGCACCCGTCACCAGTATGTTAGCCATAGAGCTTCTCACCAAAATCAAAGAGTTCGGCATCTTGAAGAAGCGGTTGTTTTCTATCTTTGTCTGACAATTGCAAAGAAGCGGGATCGAGCCTCCAGTCAATGCCGATTGACGGATCGTCAAAGGCAATCCCTCTGTCATGTGTCGGCGCGTAGTAGTTGTCGACTTTGTAGGCGAAGGTCGCTTCGTCGCTCAGTACGACAAAACCGTGTGCGAAACCTCTGGGCACCAGCAGTTGCCGTTTATTCTCTTCGGTCAGTTCGACAGCGACATATTGCCCGAAAGTGGGACTTCCTTTTCGAATATCCACCGCGACATCAAGCACACTTCCGGTAATCACCCGCACCAGTTTTGTCTGCGCATAGGGCGGTAACTGATAGTGCAGCCCCCGCAACACCCCTTTTTTCGATTTCGATTCATTATCCTGACAAAAATCGATCGTATATCCCAAAAAGGTTTCCAGCTTATCTTTACGGTAGGTCTCGACGAAATATCCTCTCGCGTCACCGTGTACAACCGGCTCAATAATTACCACATCCGGTATCCGGGTTCTGATGAAATTCATCGTTTAACAACTCCTTCTTTTGCACGTCTGAGCATATATTTTCCGTAATTGTTTTTCTTCAGAGGCTGTGCCAGTCTGATCATCGCATCCGCGTCGATATAGCCCATTTCATAGGCGATCTCTTCGATACATGAAACTTTCAGCCCCTGTCGTTTTTCGATCGTCTGAATAAAATTGGAAGCTTCGAGCAAACTCTCGTGTGTTCCTGTATCAAGCCACGCAAACCCCCGTCCCATCAGTTCGACATGAAGTTTGCCCCGCTCCAGAAAGACTTGATTGACATCGGTGATCTCCAGTTCTCCCCGTGCGCTCGGTTTGATCGTTTTGGCAACCTCGACGACATCGTTGGTGTAAAAATAGAGTCCCGTCACCGCATAGTTGCTTTTGGGATTTTGTGGTTTCTCTTCAATGGAGATGACATTTCCATTCTCATCAAACTCCGCCACACCGTAGCGTTCCGGATCGTTGACATAATAACCGAAAATAACCGATTTTCGCTCGTTTTTGACGATATCGATACTGCGTCTGAGCATATCGGGCAAACCGTGCCCGTGATAGATATTGTCTCCCAGAATCAGACAGACATCGTCATCACCGATGAACTCCTCTCCCAGAATAAACGCCTGCGCCAGTCCGTCGGGACTCGGCTGCTCTTTGTACGCAATCTGCAATCCAAGATGCAACCCGTCTTTAAAGAGTTCCCTGAAAGCGGGAAGCGCCTGAGGAGTGGAGATGATCAATATCTCTTTGATCCCTGCAAGCATCAGTGTCGAAAGCGGATAGTAGATCATCGGTTTGTCGTAGACCGGCAAAAGCTGTTTGATCACCTGCTGTGTGATCGGATAGAGTCTCGTACCGCTGCCGCCCGCGAGAATGATTCCTTTCATAAAGCTCCTTTTACACCACACTATATCTTATGTCGCGATAGTTTTGCTGATTTTGTCGTACAGGTCCAAAATCGCCTCTTTGTGCGCGATATAACTGTTCTGATTGGCAATCAGATGCGCGGAAGAGTGCATAATCTCTTCGACGACTTTCAAACCGTTCTGTTTCATCGTCGTACCTGTCTCCACTATATCGACAATTGCGTCGGACAATCCAACAATCGGCGCCAGTTCGATCGAACCGTAAAGTTTGATGATCTTGACCGCCATCGCTTTGGAAGAGAAGTAGTTGCGGGTGATATTGACCATTTTGGTCGCGACGGTAATCTCCGGTTTGCTGTAATCGAGTTCGTCCTCGTTTCGCATACCGATCGCAACCCGACACTTTCCGATACCGAGATCCAGCAGTTTGACAAGGTCCATCTCTTTTTCCGTCAGGACATCCAACCCCACGACTCCCAAATCCGCAGCCTGATTGAGTACATAGGTCGGTACATCTTGATTTCGCACCAGCAAAAACCGAAAACCGTCTTTCTCCAGTATCAGCTTTCTATCTTCAAAATCGAAATCGGTCTGAAACGTTCGTTTGAAAATATCGAGCGTCTCTTCCGCGATACGCCCTTTGGGCAGCGCAATGGTCAACATGAAATTCCCTTCTCCTTAATCGCTTTTTGCATTCCCCGAAAGACCAAATCCGGCACAACCGTCGCTTCGGGTAAAAGTTTGTATAGCTGTTTCGCATCCCCGCCTGTCAGATAGATACGCTTCCCTTTCGTATGCGTTCTGATCAACGAGACAATCGATCCAAAAATCGCATAGTTGAGTGCATCGTTCGTAGTATTCGGTAATTGTGTCAGATCAATCGACGGGTTCAGGTCACACACCAGCTTTGGTGATATATTAACAAAACTCTCTTTACAGGAGCGAATACCGGGCAAAATAAACCCGCCAAAATGCCTTCCCGAATCCATCACATCGACGGTAATCGCACTTCCGGCATCAACCACCACCCCGGTATCGACTGTGTAACACGCTGCGATACGATCGACCCCCAGTCCCCTGTAAGAGGTTTCAAAACGAAAATACGGTGCGATATCCTGCGCATGATCCAGTCGCTTCAGCGCACCATCCAAGTCGGGATTGACGTTGATATAACAAAACGGTGTTGAGGGAAGTAAAGCGGCAATTGCATCTTGTCGCGTAACCACTCCGTCACGCCAGAGTTTGATATTGGTATTTCCGATATCAGCCAGCAGCATCAATGAGTCTCCATCCCCGCTCTTTCATGAGCGCCTGCGCTTTGGAACAAAAGGGCATCTCGTAGACCAACACCTTCTTTTTGATCGCATAATCACGCAGACTTTTCATCGTCTCGAACAACGCTTCGATCTCATCGGCGTTTTTGCGCAAAAACCGGCTCTTCTGACGCAAAATGAAAATCGCGGTGTAGTAACTCTTCAGATCGACGCCTTCATAAATTGTAATCTTTTTACGACTGTTGAGCGTTTTGGGATCGATCGGTTCCAGCCTTTTAAACAGCATACCCTGTTTTTGCAGCAGTGTGACGATTTCGTTCATGAAACTCCTTTGGAGAGGGGGTGATATTGTTCGATACTCCGGCGTAAATCTTCATTTTGCAGGTGCGTATAGATCTGGGTGGTGCTGATACTTTCATGTCCCAAAAGCTCCTGTACGACACGAAGATCGGCACCGCCGAGCACCAGCGCTGTTGCGAAAGAGTGACGCAATACGTGTGGCGAAACCCCCAGATATTTTTTGACGATTTTGAAGACCGAAATACGACTAAGCGGTTTTCCAAGATAGTTGAGCCAGAGAAAATCGCTCTCATATGTGCGTTTTTGCAAATAACGTTCCAGTGTCTCGCGTGCCGCGGCGGCTACCGGTACCAGACGCTGTTTGTCTCCTTTGGCGTTGTAGATGCGAAACCACCCCTCTTCCGAGAGATCGGATCTGCGTGCGGCGGTCGCTTCGCTGACACGACAACCGGTCGCGTAGAGAAACAGAATCAGCGCTTTGTCTCTCAATCCCTGTTCCTGTGACGTATCGATCGCAGAAAGCATATGGGCAATTTGATCATACTCCAGAAAAACGGGTAACGTGCGTGTCGTTTTGGCAAGCTTCAGGCGCGGTTTGACCGCAACATACTCGGAGCGATAACAAAAGTCGAAAAAGGCATTGATCGAAGAGAGTTTTCGGTTTCGTGTGGAGGGTGTCGAAAATGTCGCCAGAAAAGCAAGAATCTCTTCCGTTCCGGCTTCGGTCAGGTTACCGGCATAGAAGCGCGCAAATTCACGAAGATCACGCATATAGGCTTCGATTGTGTGCGGACGCAAACCTTTGACAATCGTAATGTACTCTTCGAAAGCCTCCAGCAGCGCGTCCGTTTTTTCCGTTTGCACCCGTGATCTCTGTTCAGGGCAGTGTGATACGCTTTTTCCCGATGTAGAGTACCCCTTTGGCAATAAAAGAAGGTTTTTCGACCTCATCTTCAAGCTTTCTGACACGGACATTGCCGAGTCTGCGATCCATCTCGATCAAATACCCCTGTTTCTCGACACCGTAGAGTTTGCCGTTCATCTCCGCCACCGCGACAAAGTTGGCGTATTCAAACGCCTTCTCTTCAACCTTTTGCAGCTTCTCGTCCAGATGAATCACTTTCCCATCTTTGGCGAAGAGGTAGATATCGTGCCCGATATAGAGCAGATCTTTGATATCCGCCGTATAGGTATAAATCTGTCTCGGAGTGATTACGATCACTTTCGAAGCGGTCGCCGCGACGAGGATATTTCCGTGTACCTGCAGAAAGATGACATTGTTGAAAAGCGGTTTGTTGCTGATCGCGACATCACGAAGTACGATCTTTTTATTTTTATCCATGATCAACAATCTCCCGTCAAGTGTCGGAAAGACGATCAGGTCATTCAAAAAAACCGGATTTGCTGCCCGTGCGTCGACGGCGATCACCTTCTCCAGTGCTTCGCGATACCGCTCTTTGTTTGCCCCGATATCGTAGAGTACGATCGTATTGTCCGACAACACCAGTGCAAGCAGATTATCATGAAGTGTCGCACTGACGACAGGCAATCCGAAATCTTTCGTAAAGAGCGGTTTATGTGTCGTTTTGGAGATAATCTCCAGTTTTCCGTCGTCGTTTCCGACGATCAACGCATCATCCGACTCATTGATAAAGTAAAAACCTTTGGGAAGTATATTTTCTATCCGTCCGCTGCGACGTGTCAAGACATCGTTACCGATCGTCGCACCTTCACGCACAACGTTGTGAATCCCTTCAGGCGCACTGCGCACCTTCGATACTTCCGAGGCAATCTGTTTGGGTTCGTAAACCTTTTTCCCGGCACATCCTCCGGAAATGAAGCCAAACAGTATGACCATCGCCACAACATACAGACGCATACTCCGCTCCTACTTTTGATAATGCAAGAAGTTTTGGACAATCTGATGCATCGGAGACATCAGAGGGATACGTTCGAGTACCTTTCTCGCGGCATCGCCTTTGCCTTGTTCGAAAAGTAAAAAGGCTTCATCCAGCGTCGCCAGTTCCTGTAAAATCGCATCCTGGCGCCCGGCATAGGCATCCAGCGCCTGTGCGTCCGCCGCTACGGAAGCGCTTTGAAACGCGAGCAGGTCTTTAAGAACCGGATCTTTCACTTTCGCTTCCAGTGCTTTCATTTTGGCACCATCACCGTTCTTGACCGCCTGTGAATATTGAAAAAGCATATAAAGTTGCGGGCTTTTCTCCTTGAGTTGTGCCCGTGCGTTCGCATCAGAAGGATTTTGCTGAAGTGTCGCCAGCGCTTCATTCGCGAGTGTCATATTACGGTTTTTGATATAATCGGTAATCAAATATGCCGCAACCGCGAGCACCAGTATTGCAACCGCCGCAATCAGCACCTTTTTGTAACGTTTGAAAAAGCCCTCCGCCTTGATGACACTTTCCAAAAACTGTTCTTCCGCACTCAACTCCTGCTTCAGTGCTTCAACATTCTCTTTGAGTCCCAAAGTTAATCCTTTTGTGCTATAATCTTTGCGTGAAATATAACACAATCTCAATTAAACATATATTGACAAGGTAAAAAGGTTTTATATGAAAATAGACGAAACGCTGCTCAGAAAACTCGAAACACTCTCCGCACTCCGGATCGAAGAGAGCAAAAGAGAGAGTATGATTTCAGAGATCGGAAAAATTGTCGATTTTGTGGAAAATCTGAACGAACTGGATTTGGACAATGAAGAGGCATCCTTTTCGACAATCGCCGGAGGAACGCCTATGAGAGCAGATTCTCCGCAAAACGATCCTGAAATCATTCAAACGATTCTGGAGTATGCACCAAAAAGAGAAGGAGGTTTCTTCGTTGTTCCTAAAATTATCGAATAGAAAGGAACGACATGACAACCACTATCGAACGTCCACAGACACAACATATGGACATCAATACCCTTCTCAAAAATATCGTGGCGCACGGCGCCTCCGACCTGCACCTGGTCAGCAGAAGTGAACCGCAGATCAGAATAGACGGTAAACTCGTCCCCCTCAACCTTCCAAAACTCGACGGCAAAACGATCGAGGAGATGTGCTACACCCTCATCACCGATAAACAGAAAAAGTATCTCGAAGAGAACAAAGAGGTCGACTTCGCAATCGAAATTCCCAATGTCGGGCGTTTCAGAGGAAACTACTACTATACCGTCGGTACCGAACTTGCCGCGGCTTTTCGTATTATCCCCACCCAAATTCCGTCCCTCGACGATCTGGGTGCGCCCCCTGTTTTCAAAGAGATCATCAAACGTGAAAAGGGACTCATTCTTGTAACCGGTCCGACGGGAAGCGGTAAATCGACCACCCTTTCGGCCCTTTTGAACGAAATAAATTTGACAGAACACAAACATATCATCACCGTCGAAGATCCTGTCGAATTCATTCATGAAAACAAAAAGTCGCTCTTTTCACACCGTAGTGTGGGGGAAGATACCAAAAGTTTCGCTTCGGCACTCAAATACGCCCTGCGCGAGGACCCGGACATCATTCTGATCGGGGAGATGCGGGACAAAGAGACGATCGAAGCGGCACTGACGGCGGCAGAAACCGGGCACCTTGTTTTCGGAACCCTGCATACCAACTCCGCCGTCCAGACGATCAACCGTATCGTCGACACGTTCCAGGGCGCCGAACAGGTACAGGTACGCAACATGCTTTCGGTATCGCTTGCGGCAATCATCTCACAAATGTTGCTTCCCAAAAAGAGCAAAGGACGCGTCGCGGTTCAGGAGATCCTGATCAATAACCATGCCATCGCAAACCTGATTCGTGAAAACAAGATCCACCAACTCTACTCGCAAATGCAGCTCAATCAGACACAAACCGGCATGCAGACGCAGACACAGGCACTCGAAAAACTGGTCAAACAAAATATTGTACGTAAAGAGGATGCGCTTCGTATTTCAACGCAACCGGATGAACTCAGAGGTAAAATCGGTCATCTATGATAAAGAAGGAGACATCGGGAGTTTTTCACTCTTGATGTTCCCTGAAAAGGTTCAACTAGTTTTTTCACTTTTACGGCGTTACATTTACAATAAGGTAAATTTTTGTTATAATCCCTTACTTATCTAAGACAGAATAAAGGTTATCAGTTTTATGGAACATGTTTCACTACTCGATCTCGTCTCGATAGCACTTATCCTTTTTCTCGGAATCAAAGGTATCTTTCGCGGATTTGTCAAAGAGGTTTTCGGTCTGATCGGCATTATCGGCGGTATCTACGTCGCAAGCCGATACGCACAGGG
>WGAE01000027.1 GCA_015489185.1 Campylobacterales bacterium | reverse complement strand
GGGTCGATTCGACCGTCACGGCACACCTGCTGCAACAGGAAGGATACACCGTCGAAGGTGTCTACATGAAGCTACATGACAATCCCGCCTATCATGAAAAAAATATTGCAAATGTTCAAAAAGTCGCCGAATATCTCGGTATACCATGGCATATACTCGATCTGGGAGAGCGGTTCGAAGAGGCGGTTTTTATGCCCTTTGTCGAAACATACAAAGCGGGACTGACCCCAAACCCATGCGTGCTTTGTAACCGCAATATCAAACTGGGTGCGCTGCTTGACTTTGCGGAAGCAAAGGGTTTTGATTACCTGGCTACAGGACACTACGCACAGATCAAAGAGGGATTTATCTGGGAAGCGGTCGACAAAAGTAAGGATCAGAGTTATTTTCTCTCCAATGTCAAAAAAGAGGCGCTCGACAAAGTCATCTTTCCGCTGGGAACACGATACAAAAGCGATATCAAAAAGATCGCCGCCGATATCCCGGTGCTTCGCAGCATCGCTGAACAGAAAGAGAGCAGTGAAATCTGCTTCGTGGAAACCAATTACCTCGATATTCTCAAACGCCATACAAATGTCGATCTGCCCGGAGAAGTGGTCGACGCAAACGGCAATGTCATCGGAACACACCGCGGATATATGCACTATACGATCGGTCAGCGACGCGGATTTACACTGCACGGCGCCCATGAACCCCACTATGTCATCGACATTGACGCAAAAAACAACCGTCTGGTTGTGGGGCTTCGTGAAGAGCTTGACGTAGAAACGTTTCAAGTGGAAAATCTGAATATGTTTATCGATGCCACATCATTTGAAGCGGAGGTGAAGATTCGCTACCGCAGTTTCAAAACACCGTGTCGGGTAACAATCGAAGGGGATCGCGCAAAAATTACGCTTTATCAGAAAGTCCAGGGGCTTGCCCCCGGACAAGCCGCCGTCTTTTATGAAGGCGAAAAGGTGCTTGGGTCCGGATGGATTATTTAGGGTGTACTTTCTGAATCGCCTCCAGTAGCGTTTCAAACCCCTCTTTACTCGATTTTTCGACACTTTGGAAATATTCGAGTCCCTTTTTGTGTGACTCGAGATCCTCTTTGGCAAAGTATGCGATTGCCTGCTTAAGTCCCTGGTGTACGTTTGCGTGTGCCTTGTTGACTTCATTGACCGTTTTTTTATCGTTGCCAAGCTTCGTCTTTTCAATCGAATGAAACCATTTACCGAAACGACAACTGTTTTCATCGGCGATATCCTGCTGTTCACCCTTGAGTGCCGCTTTGTAACCGGTCAGTTTGAGCAAAATGTGATCGATCTTGCCGTTAGATACATTAATCTCTTCAGTAACACTGATAGTTCGGTTGGTAATTTGTCTTGAGTTTTCATACAAATAGTTGACATTCTCTCTGAAAGCACTCAATACTTCGATGATCTTCATCGACTCTTCGCTGAAAGTTTCGCTGATCTGCATCATCGTATTGGAGTTTTGTTTCAGACCGCTGATGTTGATCTCCACTTCCTGTGTCGCTTTTTGTGTCCTTTCTGCCAGTTTGCGCACTTCGTCCGCAACGACGGCGAACCCGCGTCCATGTTCACCCGCACGCGCCGCTTCGATTGCCGCATTGAGCGCAAGCAGGTTGGTCTGATCGGAAATATCTTTAATCAGGTTGATAATCTCCGCAATCGAATTGACCGAATCGTTCAGCGCCGCCGAATCATCTCTGAGTTGTTCGGTATATTGCTGAATATTTTCAACGGAGTTTTCGATAACACCGGTCTGCTCATCCACTTCACCGACACGTGTCAATGTTTTGTCGTTGAGTTCGTTGATGTTGTTGAGCATAAAGAGGTTTTCATCGATCGTATTTTGCAAAAAGTGTACACCGTCTTCATAACTTCCGATCAACGTCTCCAACAATTTCTCTCTGATTTTGAGCATCTCATCTTTTGTGGTATCCTGATAGTAACTGAGGCTGCTTTGCAACTGCGCCAGCTGATCTCTCAGCTCACGGTTCTCCTGCTCCAGTTGTGCCACTCTGTCATGATCTTGTACCGCTGTATATCGCTCCTGTGTCGTTGTTCGTCCAAACATATAGCTCTCCTGTAATTTTGAGTTATCC
>WGAE01000026.1 GCA_015489185.1 Campylobacterales bacterium | reverse complement strand
ATCAAGCACCGCATTTACCGAAACCTGATGCACGGGAATCGTCACCGGCGCTACGTGTAAAACACAACTGCGATTTGTTTCACCGTTTGGTAAAACCTCCGCCCGTAATCCCGGAAATATCAACTGCTCTTCTTTTGTGATCGTGACATACCGACACGCCGTTTTTCGCTTCCAGTCCAAAAGCAGCCAGCTACAATTCGCATCACCGATCTTACGCGGGCAGCGAAGCCCTTTTCCCGTTTGAGTCGTGACAACTACTTCCGCACGCTGCCACTTTGCAAACCCCTCTTTCGGATAGATAACTTTTACATCATGTGGATCACACATTTGCGAATCGGAAGCAAAAAGTGCGCAAAAGGTTACCGGGGTGATCAAAGCGATCACTAACCCTCTACCAGGGTTTTTTCTCATGAATATATCCTTTGTTGATTAACTCGTACGCTTTGTACCCCAGTACCCTCTTTTTCCCTTTGACCCGTCCTTTCCCCTGATTCTCCCCTGCATTTTTACTTTTTTTGTTTTCGGACGCAAATCCGGTTTTGTCGCTCTGTTTCTGTTTGAATACGGGCGGCTTACGCTCTTTTTGACTCTTTTTGGTCAGGATTTTTTGCAGATTTTCGTATACCGCCTCATCGTAACGCAATGTCAGCGCCCGACTGTAAGCATCCCGCGCTTTATCGTACGCACGGCGCTTTGTCCAGGCGTTGCCTTCCAGAAACAAAATAGCAAATTTCAGATCACGCTCACGCGTACGCAGTTTTCGCAATATTTGCAACGCTTTACGATACTCTCCCATCCTGTAATAGACCAGTGCCCGGTCAAATGCAAGTTGTATCGTTTCATAAGAGACTTGTGACAAGGCGTGTTCCGCTGTTTTGAAATCGCCGGCGATATATGCCTGTTTCGCCTCTTTGAAGTGCCACCAGTCCATTATCCCCGCATCCGCACCCGAAGCCAGAAACGGCAACAGCACCATAACCTTTTTCGGTAAACGTACGAAATGAAAGAAAAAGAGTAGCAATGCGGGGAGCAACAACCACCTGTAAAGCTCGGTGTAAGAAAGGCTTTTTCTGCTAAACGTCTGTGTCTGCGCTATTTTACCGATTGCCTCCGCGATCGCCTCCGCCGTCGTTTCCGGATCGACATAGGTCAAATAGATCCCGCCGCTCTCTTTTGCAAGTTTTTGCAGTTGAGTGTTGAGGCGGGTCACGATCAACGCGCCCGATGCGGTTTTAAGCGCTTTGCCGTATCGATCATGAAGTATCGTCCCTTTTTTGGTCGCCGTCGCGACGACAATCAGTTTCATTCCTGATTTTCGCAGCGGTTTTACAACCGTCTCGCTCAAAGGTTCGTCACCGCCGTCGGTAAAAAGTACTACCGTCTGAAACGGATAGGGGTGTTTCGCAAGTGTTTCAAACAGGTGTGCAAGCGAAGTGCCGTGGGTCAGGATGTTGTCGACATTGATCGCATCGAGCGCGGCATTGAGCAGTGCGGTGTCGGAGGTAGGAGGTGAGAGGATCAGCGCGTTGGTCGTAAAACCGTAGAGTGCGAAACGATCGGCACGCTCTTTCGCAAAGAGTGCGCGAATTGTCGCTTTCGCCGCTTCCAGACGACTGGGCTTGATATCGGTCGCACGCATCGACCAGGAGAGGTCGAGCGCTACCGCGACATTGATGCCCGCATGTTTACTCTCTTGCATTTTTTCCGGTAATACGGGACGGCTGAGTGCCGCAATCGCAAGCGTAAGGACAATCAACAACCGTTTCTCATGCGCTGCTCTGCGCCAAAGCGCCCAAAGCGGCACAAAGAGAATCAGAAATTGCGGATAGAGCAATTCTATCATACCCCGCTCCTGCGATAGAGATACCCAAAAAGGAGCAGCACAGCCGCCAGCAGCGGATAGATAAAGAGCATCTGTCGGTCGAGATATCCGGCGGAACGCAGCGGTGAAGGTAGCAGACGGTCGATCTGGGCATAGACGTTGCGCAGATCGTCGACATCATGCGCCTCAAACGCTTTACCGCCGCTCTCATCGGCAATCTTTTGAAGTAAAAAGGCGTCGTAATCGCCCCGTTTGCCAAGCCCGATCGTGTAGATTTTGATCCCCTTTTCTTTAGCGACCGCAACCGCTTCTTTGACCGAAACCGCACCGCTGTTATTCTTTCCGTCGGTCACCAGAACGATCACCTTCTCTTTCGCCTTCGCCGCTTCGAGTGTACGAATACTCTGCATAATCGCCTCTCCGATCGCGGTATTTTTCCCCGCAATCTCCACTTCGAGCATCGACAGCAGTTCTGCCACCCCCTCCAGATCGTAACTGACCGGCGAAGCGCTAAAGGCGTAGCTTCCAAAAGCGACAATCCCGATATTGTCACCGCCGCGACCGAGGATAAAGGCTTTGGCAAGCTTTTGTAACAGCGCAAATTTACTCTCATTGCCCTGCTTCGAAAAACCGCTTTCACGCATTGAACCGCTGGTATCGAGCGCCAGTACAATCGCAACCCCCTCACGCTCCGCGGGATATTTCGCACTGTAAGTAAACGGAGATGCCAGCGCAATCACCAGCAATGTAAAAACGCCCATACGAAACAGCAGATTCCGATTGATCCGGCTTCGTTTCGAAACGATCCACGCAAGTTTCGGTAAAAAACGTACTTGCGTTTTTTTACGACAGTAGTGAAAACAGGGCAACAGCAGGAGCAACAACAGCGCCGCGGGATAGTCAAACGTAACATGCATTGTGCTATTATAACATTTTAATATAAGTCTCAAGGAGTCTCATGAAACAGACACTGTTGATCATTGTCGCACTTTTCCTGCTGAGCCAGCTGATCAGACCGGATCGTACCAATCCGCCCGTCAATCCTGACAAAGCGCTGCATGCTCCTAAAAAGGTTGAAACCGTACTTCGGCGCAGCTGTTACGATTGCCATTCGAACGAAACCAGATGGCCCTGGTACAGCAATCTCGCACCCTTTTCATGGACTATCGCCTCACATGTCAAAGAGGGACGTCTGGCGCTCAACTTCTCCAAATGGCAGACAATTCCCGAAAAGATTAAAATCAAACGCCTCAAACGCGCGATACAAACCACTTCCAACAATATGATGCCCCTGCCCAGTTACCTCTGGCTGCACAAAGAAGCAAAACTCTCCAAGTCGGATAAAATGCTTCTGAAAACCTGGTTTGAACAAGAACTTGCAAAACTGGAACAATAGTCGCGGGGAACCCCGCGCACTATCATAGTCAAAGGAGGAGGATCAGTATTGACAGACAAGGAGGTGCGTTTTTAGCTTTTGTTTTTTGATGGTTGGAGGTAGAAGACTGAAAATTAACAAAACTAACAACTTTGTAGTAGGTTCACAGTAACACTGAGCGACCTGTCTGTCAATACTGATGAAATTATATAGCATAAATCTAAGCAAGTTTGCAATAAAATCTTAGGAATCTTTGTTCAGGAGTGAAAGCGTATGGAAGAGAACCGTATTCTGTTTATCGAAGATGATCTGACGGCAGCCAGATATATTGTCGAATTTCTCGAAGAATACGGCTTTTTGATCACTCATACCGACTCTGTCGCCAGCGGTATCTCCTATCTGAAAAATGACCGTTTCGATTTGATTTTACTCGATCTGAATCTTCCCGATTTCAGCGGATTCGAACTGCTCAAAGAGTGTGAAAAACGGCTCCCGGTCATCGTCATCAGTGCGCTTGCCAACACCGCCACCAAAATCAAAGCCTTTCGCTACGGTGCGATCGACTATATGGTCAAACCGATCGATCTGCTCGAACTGGAAGCACGAATCTGGGTACATCTGGGGAAATTCGACCAAAAAAAAGAAACAAAGAATCAATCTTTTTTCCGCATCGAAAACGGTACCGCCTATATGCAGGATGAAGCACTCGATCTGACCCCTGTGGAATTTGAAATTTTCGAACAACTTCTTAAAAACAGAAACCGCGCCGTCTCCAGAGAACGCCTCGCCGGAGCCCTCTCGACACTGACCTCACACCGTACGCTCGACTATCATATCAAAAATATCCGCACCAAACTCAATGACAGCGGCAAATCACCGCGCTACCTCAAAACCGAATACGGCGTAGGCTATAAACTGGTCTTTTGAAGCGTCATCCCTAAAAAATCGGCGATCTTCTCTATTTTTCGTTCAAACCCTTCATAACCGTGTGTGCCGCCCTCTTCCAGGTCGATCGTCGCACCTTCGTATTTTTCGAGCGCTTCTGTGTAGTCAAGCACCTCATCACCGCTTTGTAACAGCACCAGATAGCGTTCGGGCGTAATCTTTTGCACATTGTAACGTTTCAAAAAATCGATATGGTGCTGTGTAAATTCATAATTGCTGAAATCGTAATAACTGTGATTGAGTCCCACTCTTGAAGCGAGTGTATTGTAGGGCTTGACGGCGGGATTGATCAAAAAGGCTTTTGCGTCAAATTTCTCCGCCAGCCATGTAGCGTAATAACCGCCCAAAGAACTGCCGCCGAGACAGAGCTTTTGACCGCTTGTTTGGATACAGTTCGCAATCTGTTCCAGCGTATCGACCGCCAGTTCGGGAATCGGCGACAAAGAGGGAGCGACGATCCGATCACCGAACCGGTTTCGCAGTATCTCCGCCTTACCGCTTTTCCCGCTGCTGCCGAATCCGTGAATATAGAGCAGTATTTTACCAGACTTTGAGTTCATGATAGAGACTGTCCCTTTCGACCGGTATATATCCGCTGTTTTTGATCAGCGCGACAAACTCCGAAAGCGGCATACCGTGTGCGCTTTTTGCACCGGCGGCGGAGTTGATCGATTCGCGCTCGATCGTACCGTCCAGATCGTCGGCGCCCCACGCCTGTGAAACAAGCGCGAGATTGACCGTCGATGTCACCCAGTAAGCTTTGATATGCGGAAAATTATCCAGCATAATCCGGCTGATCGCCATCGTTTTGAGAATCTCCTGCGAAGAGAGGAAATTTTTAACCTTCAGATAATTGTTCTCACGTTGGTAAACAAGCGGAATAAAACTGTTAAAACCGCCCGTCTCATCCTGCAACGTACGCAACCGTATCATATGATCGATACGGTGATGCTTCTCTTCGACATGCCCAAACAGCATCGTCGCATTGGATTGTCTGCCCCGTTTGTGCCACAGACGGTGGATCTTAAGCCACTGCTCGGAAGAGACTTTCCCTTTACAGATATAGTCACGCACTTTTTCATCAAAGATCTCCGCACCGCCGCCCGGCATCGAGTCGACACCGTTTTCGATCATCAGATCGATCACTTCATCGTAACTGAGGTTGTACTCCTCCGCCAGAAAATTGACCTCCGCCGCGGTCAGTGCCTTGATATGGATTTCGGGAAACTGTTTCTTGATTTTCGCAAAGATATCCATATACCACGCAAGCCCTGTTTCAGGATTGTGCGCGGAAACAATATGCACCTCTTTGACGTCGCGTGCTCTTGCTTCTTCGACAATTTTTAATATCTCTTCATGAGACATCGTGTATTGGTTGGGATTTTTACGACCGGCACTGAAGGCGCAGAATTTGCAGACATCTTTGCATACATTGGTCGGATTGATATGGCGGTTGATATTGAAGAAACTCTTTTTACCCCACCGTTTTTCGCGAATTTCGTTGGCAAGTTCTCCGAGTGTGAAGAGGTCCAGATCGTAGAGTCTGACCCCTTCTTCGTATCCGAGACGTTCGTTGTTTTTGACTTTCCTTATGATACTTTCCATCAGCGCTTTCTTTTTTAGCGCTATTGTAACAAAAAAGGTGTTAGGTTCACTTCATTCTGCGAATATAGGCATCCGGCTGAATCTTTTTCAATCTGCCCAGCGCTTTACGTGCCGTATGCAGATCGGGATAGACACCCGCCATCACATAGGTCAACTTTCGGCTCTGATTGTCTCTGAGCATATAAGGGACATGATGTTTACGTAACTTTTTAAGCATTGAATCCAAACCGCTTTTGGTTTTGTACGCCCCGAGCAATACATAATAGCCTCCGGTATGGGAAACTTTATGCATTTTGGCTCTTCCGGTTTGGCTATGTCGCTTTTTCACCTTACTCTTTTTGACCGGAACGACGGTCACACGTTTACTGATCGGCACACTACGATGCGACGATCTCACAGGAACCGGAGTCGCTGCGGCTGTGCGAAACGGCGGCTTGCGTACGGCAGCACTTCGTGCCGGTACAGTCACGCTCTTTTTCCATCCGGAAACGGGATTGACAGCCCCCACATGCAGTGTTGTGCGCTCTGCAGGACGCGCTTTAAGGCGCTCGGTAACATATGTATTGTCACAGGTCGTCGCATTGACATGATAGACCAGACCTCCGATGAAATTGGTGTCCAGATCGGTCGTATCGGTTTTCCAGAGTGCGTTTCCCTCGACAAAAATGCTCAATTCCGGAATGAAGTTATACCGAAAACCGAGTCCGCCGCTGATATAGGCTTGTGAAACATCATATTTTCTTCCATCGACAATAATATCGGAACTCAAAAGCTCATAGCCGGCTCCCAGCGTAATATAGGGTACGACATGATACTGCTCTTCGCCGTCGACTTCGATCTGACCGTAGAAACGATCGACATCGATCGTTGAAGTACTCTCTTTTACATCGATGCTGTTGAGCCGCTCATATCCGAAATTGATCCCGTAAAACGGTGTCAGCATTACCGTACCACGAATACCAAAAAGCGCGTTATCACGCATTTTGGAACTTTCGTCGGCAAAATTTTGCCCGAAATAACCGCCCAGATGGTAGGTAAACGGCGGTTCCTGATACGCCTGAAGTTGCCCCATAGTCAATATACTCAAGAACAAAAGAGTGATCTTTCTCATAACGAATTCCTCGAAGTTAATTAAAGTCTGAGCATATATCGGATTATGAGAAAATATCTTTAATTATTTTGCGGAAAAAAGTGGAAGAGACAATCGCCCGCTTCTAAAACAGGGGCGATCGTCGATGGATATTTCAGATTTTAGACAGTATGAGATACAGATAAATTATGGGAAACGTTTGATAAACGCTTTTCTCGAAAGACGCTTCAGATAACGAAGCGCAACCGCCGCCTCTTTACGTGTCTCATACGGTCCGACCAGCACCAGTGTCGCCTCTTTCCCGAAACGCTCTGTATTGTAGAGTACATAGGGATAATTTTTACGTTCCAGTTTTGCGGTCAACACTTCGCCGTTTCCTTTAAAAAGTGCCGCCATCTGGATATAATAGCCTTCCGGGATGGAGAGGGTTTTCTCCTCTTCCGCATGGGTATCGACTTCGACGACACAATTAGCACTCTCTTCGACTGCCGGTGCGGAGACGGCAGCGGTCTTCTCATCGACAACAGGTGCCGCAGGTGCGGGCGGTTCGGTCTGTGTCGCTTCCATCGCAGGCTGAGCCACTTGCGCAGGAGTTTTTTCTGCTTCAACTTTTTTCGTTTTGCACATTTTCGCAAACTCATCAAGAGAGAGTGCTTTAGGTTCGTTACATGAAGGTTTCTTTTTCTTTGAACCGCCGAGCACGACACCGACACCGACCGTTCCGATCAAATCATCATCACCGTTTTCAGCTTTATGCATTCCCTTCACTTCCGTAATCAGATTAACTCTGTCGGTCAATCCGAATTTCAAACCGACACCCGCGTTGTAAAACACCTGAGAATCATCATTGGTTGTCGGCACGCTTGTACCGTGCGTACGCTCATACCCGACACCAGCCAGCGCATAAGGCTTGACACGATTACCGTTTGCCTGTAACACAACATTCAATGCACCTCTTTCGATATCAGTATCACCGACGCCGCCGCTGCTGTCAACGGTTTTATTATTGACGGAAGATTCCAAAACACCCTGAACACCGACATTAGGTGTCACGAATGCCGTCCCCTGAATACCGAACAGTACTTTGCTGTCATCCAGTGTCGTATCGTCATTGGCAATCTTTTTCCCGATGGTCGGTGTGATCTCAAACTGGGCCGCATAAATTGTACTGACCGCGGCAACAGCGAGAAGCGAAAGCACACCCTTTTGCAACATTCTCATTCCGGTACTCCTTTTTTGCATTTGAATTTTGCCGATTATAGGCAATATGCGGTAATGATGCATTAAAAAAAATTAATCAGTTAATTGATAT
>WGAE01000025.1 GCA_015489185.1 Campylobacterales bacterium | reverse complement strand
TGGTCATATCAATCAGCGTTTTCAGGTTTTGCCGCTGCGCTAAACAGACTTTTTCATCACAAACTAGCCGGCAACTTCCAAGCAAAGAGACGGAAGTACGCACCGCTACACGAAAACGGTGCAACGCCTCTTCATCATCAAGATTGTGCAAAAGCGCTTCATGAACTGTTTGCATTCTGTCATATAATACCGACAACTTTTCCTTTAGTATTTCCGAAGCGGTATCTGTCTGTACCGGTAAACCGAAAAGCGCCAGATTTTTATTTTTATACACTTCATCGTCAGTCACCTCTTTGACCACATAGAAGCTTAGCAGTTCCGGTAATGTAAAACTTTCAAACGATTTTTCATCGGGAAACTCCACTTCCAGCAGATAAAGCCCGCGTAACATACCGTCGTAACTATCCAGACTGAAGATTGTTCCGTCAATTTCCATCCAACACCGGTTTTTCGAAATCACCGAACCGATACGCCGGTACATATTTTTACGATACTGATGCCGTGAAACAGGCTTCTCTTTCTCCTCACGTATACCACCGTTCCCTTTCTTCACCGTTTTAAAATAATCTTCCCCACAACGACGATACCGCACACTCATCTCTGACGTGACTTTGGTATAATACTGTTCAATCGAAAGAGATTTGATGCAGTAGCTTTGTACCAGTGAGAGTACATCCGGTTTCAGAAGGTATTTTCGTTCGATTTCGAGCATAATAATTTTCCGATTTGAAGTTGCCATATTTTACCATATCCGCAGAGGGCGAAGAAGAAAAGAGGGTTAGCATGATCACGACACTATCATTGCTTTTTGCATTGCTCTCTGTTTTGGGTGTTGTATGGTTTATCGCAAAACTTCCTGCCGACTTTTTTCAACACCCCCGTCATCACCGTCATCTGATCGATCCAAATCGTTATCCAAACCTCCATTTTATTTGTAAAACAATCCGAAATATTTTAGGTTTTGCTCTGATTCTTGCCGGAATTATAATGCTTATTCTGCCTGGGCAAGGAGTTTTGACAATCATCATCGGACTTATTGTCGCGGATTTTCCGCACAAAGATAGATGGCTACGCAAACTGATTAGATTCCCTGCCGTACAAAAGGGATTGAATCTATTACGAAGAAAACTTAAACAAGAGGAGTTTCATTTTTAAAATGGTGGACCCTACCGGGATCGAACCGGTGACCTCCACGCTGCCAGCGTGGCGCTCTCCCAGCTGAGCTAAGGGCCCCTTTTTCAAACGGATATGATTATAGCAAAAAAAGATTATTTTTTCTCTGTATCACACCCTTTTGAGGTGCATTTTTGGCGCAGGACATACCTTCTCCACAGCGACTCCAGCACCAGCCACAGGCAATAGCCCCAGACAATATCCATAACGATGTTATGCCGGTATCCCATATCAAAATAGAGTATCGGCAAACCGATCACAATGGGCCATTTGGCATAGTGAAAGAAGAGTATCCAGGCGCCGTAGAGATCGAGTAACGTCCGCTTCATGAAGTCACTTCATTGCTATTTTGATCGTTTCGTCGCTGCTGCTCCTGAAGTTTGCGTCTGCGCTCGGCGGATTTTTTCGAAAAATATAACCCGGCATACACCGTACCGATCAAAACCAGGATCATCGCAATCGTACTACTGATAAAAACTGCTGATGTACTCATTTTTACCTCCGGTCTATTTGACGACAAAATATTGTTGTGCGACAGATTTACTCTCAAACGGTTTGGTGCAGATCACCTCATCCGCAATGGTTACACTCCCTTCCTGATCTGCAGGTGTTTTAGTGTAGGTCAAAATCAACCGTGCCGCCAATGTTTTATCTGCATCCGTAGCATTTTTGCTAAGCAGGCTCAGCGGTCCGGGAATATCGTTTGCACGCGCGAAGACAAATTTATCGTTTTCAATCGCACGTATCGCTTCGTTATCCTCTTTGTTACGCCCGATCACCAGTTTCGCACCGTCGGGCAATCGCAGATGCCGTCCTACTTTCAATACGTCGATATCCGCAACGGTAAACTCTTCATGCGCAATCACATCTTTGATCTTCTGTTCAAACGATGCTTCCGTAAGCAGGCACCCGCCTCCCGGACTCTCATAATCTTCAAAACCGTACTCTTTTGCCAATCTCAGCTGCACTTCCCGGTTACGCCCCTCTATGCCAAGCAGCTTTTCACGATCGACCCATCCCTCTTTTTCGGGAATCGTCGGTTTCATGAGCTTCGCACTCATCGGACGCAATATAATACCGCCCTCCTCGTCTCCGGCAAGTCTGGTAACGTTACGGATAGCATCGGCCCGCTGGCTCATCGGACGCTGCCCGACCACTTCCCCGGTAATGATAAAACTGGCGTCATATTTGGGCAACAATCCTTTTGCGACACGGAACATATTGCCGTGACAGTCGATACACGGATTAAAGTGTTTACCGTATCCGTACTTTGGATCAAAAAGTATCTCTCTGACAAACTGCTCGCGAATATTGACCACTTCCAGATCGGCACCGACCATTGCGGCACGTTTTTTCAAAATTTCACGCCGGTCTTTCGTTGCACCAAACCCCATATCGATATGCAATGCAGTCACGTCGATACCCTGATCGGTAATCAGTTTGATCGACAACATACTATCGAGTCCGCCGCTAAACAACGCCAAAGCTCTCATAGGCTACCAGCTCCCCCCGTTTGAGTTTTTGAATGTTTTCTCGTATTTTTCGCAGATAAAAATTTTTCTTTTCGCTGTCAAGTCCCCTATTCCTGGCAACAATACGCAACGATTCATTGTAGTGTTTTAGCAAAAATAGTCTTAACTGTTTTTTAAGAGACGCTTCGTCCAGTTCCTTAATATCATCCCGTATCGCGATTCCCAGCAGATCGGGATGATCAAACTGCTCCTGCGCAAGCAAAGAGAACTCATGCCCGTGTATACGAAACACCTCCGCACCGACAATATCGAAAACCGTATCCAGCAGTACCGGATTATTCATGATCGTTTTGATCATTGTCAATTCCGCAATATCCTCTCGTCTGCGAAGGTTATCGGCTGAAGGCTGATTTTGCAAAGTCGGCACTGTTTCTCTTCCCCCGCGTGCCACCAGACGCTCATCAACCCCGAGCAATACCGCGACATATCCACGATACTCATCTCTCAAAACCGGAGAAAGCGTTTTTAGATAGTCGTCGGCTTTATGCAACGCCTGCTCTTTTTGAAGCGGATCATGCAGATCAAACCCGTGCACAATCTCTTCGATACAAAATTCGATATGCGGCTTCGGTTTTTTAAAAAGCGTTTTGAGCTTGTCGACCTGGTGCGCCTTGACCATATCCGCGGGGTCCATCCCCTCTTCAAAAAGTACCACGCCGCCACCCACGCCTTTGGCACTCAACATCGATGCCGCTTTGAACGCAGCCGCTCTTCCCGCCTTATCACCGTCATAGGCGAGAATCACCTTCGGATCACCGCGTGTAAGAATCGGAATATGGTGTGCGGTCAATGCGGTTCCAAGTGTCGCGACGGTATTGGTAAATCCCGCCTGATGCAACATAATCACATCCAGATAGCCCTCTGTGACGATGATTTCTCCCTTTTGTAAAATTGTCGTTTTCGCTTTATGGTAACCGTAAAGCAGGCGGGATTTATCAAAAAGTTTCGATTCGGGAGAGTTAATATATTTTGCCGGATGATTTGTAATCGTACGTCCGCCAAAGCCAACAATCTTTCCTGACGGAGTGAAAATGGGAAAAGTGATACGTTCTCTGAAAAAGGCATACGGTCTGCCGTTTTGCGCGTTCACACCGACCAGACCGAAATTTTTCGCATCCGTAAACGACACCTTTTTTGCACGCAGAAATTCAAGTGTTTTAAAAGATTCCGGCGCATATCCGATTTCGAACTTTTCAATCGAAGACTCATAGATACCCCGCTCATGAAGGTACTTTTTTGCGACTTCATGATTATCAAGATTTCTGCGAAAAAAGTCGTTAAGTTCTTCGAAAATCTTCTTTTCACGTGAAAAATTTTGTTTCGATTCGGTATATCTGAGTGAAATGTTATACTGCGACGCCAGCTTTTCAATCGCTTCGGGATAGGTAAGTTTTTCATACTCCATCACAAATTTGATACTATCACCGCCTGCACCGCATCCGAAGCATTTGTAAATCTGTTTGGCGGGAGAGACAACGAACGAAGGAGTCTTTTCACCGTGAAAAGGGCAGTTTGCCTTGAAGTTGGCACCCGCCTTTTTCAATTCGATATAGCTACCGATTACATCGACAATATCGAGCCGGCTTTTGAGTGCTTCTATCGATTCCTGTTCTATCATGAAGTGATTATAACACTTTACACTTTACAGCTGCAAACAGGACGACACCCCTGTTTCTCGATATCAAACAGGACTATTTTTTTTGCAGTTTAATGATGAAAAAATCCTCTTTTCCTTTTCCGTAACTCTTTGTCGAACCGACGACAACATAACTACCGTCATTTGTGCGTGTCAACGCATACGCTTTATCGCTCAGTTCACCCCCGTACACAGGTCCCCAGAGTGAATGCCCCTCCTTGTCCAGTTGCATAATGTAAAAATCGAATTTCCCGTGTCCGAATGAATCGGTTTGTCCCGCCATCATAAAGCCGCCATTATCCCCCGGAACAATCGCGTTCATCCACTCTTTCTCTTTGTATCCGAAAAGACGCTGCCAGATCAATTTACCGTTAGGCGCAACTTTGATGACCATAATATCGCTGCGCTTGGAACCGTAACTTCTGGTTTTACCCGTCACGACACAACTTCCGTCCGCAGTCGCCACGACTGCTGTCGCAATATCGTCACTATCCTCACCCAACACTTTTGTCCATCGCTGTCTGGCATGTTTGTCAAACCGCACAATGTAATAATCTTTGCTTTGATAACCGTAACTTTGCGTCACACCCGCAATGACAAAACCGCCGTCGGTCGTCAGAGCGATACCGTTTGCGACATCTTCACGCTCCCCGCCGACAATCTTCGCCCACTCCTCTTTTCCGTTTTTGTCGATTTTGATGATATAGGCATCCAGATAGTTGTCTCCAAACGATTCGCTCGCCCCCGCCAGCAATACACCGCCGTCGCCCGTCGCAACGGCACATTTGGCAAAATCCTGCATCTCTCCGCCAAAATGACGCTCCCAGATCAAATTCCCGTTTGTATCGAATTTCACAGCATAGACATCCGGATCCCCCAACTTGCTGAAAGATCGTGTCTGTCCGACCGCCACATAGTTACCGTCCGTTGTACGAACCACCGCATAGGCGATATCCTGTCGTTTGTGTCCGAAGGTTTTTTTCCAAAGTACTTTTCCATGGGCATTTATTTTCATCGCCAGCACATCATCTCTGCCCAGTCCGTAAGAGCGTGTCATCCCCACAACCACCACGGAACCCTTCTCCGCCGGCGCGACGCCGTAGGCAATATCCTTATCATCCCCACCAAAAGCGATCTGCCACGTATTGACATAGTGTCGTTTCTGTGCCGCTGCTTTTTTCTGTGTAACTGTTTTTTCCGCAACACCCGCGTACAATCCTGTGACACAGCAAAACAACACGCCGAAGACAAATCTTTTTCCAACCATCGATAACATTAATATTCCTTATCCCTTTTTTGAAAAGTATTATAATATATTCTTATTTAATTTGGACTGAAGAAAAATAATACGAAAGAGGGGAGGAAGCTTTCCAAAAGCCTCCCGCTTTTAGAAGTTTTTTGCATTTCGAAACTGCGCGATCTCCGTTTCGACCATATCATCAATCATCTGTTTGTAGATATCTGCCACCATATTCGGCGACACGCCGAGTACCAGCGCCTTATGACGTACTCGGTCGATTACATGATCGATGCGTTCGTCTGCCTTGATCTCCTCCACCGAATGTTTGAAATTTGCAGCCTGTTTGACCAAATCTTTTCTTTTTGCAATCAACTCCAGAATCTGATCGTCTACTTTGTCTATCTCTTCTCTCACCTCTTCAAGTGAATGACACTTTTTCATAAAGCCTCCCTTTTGTGTAATAACCGTATTTTACCATAATAATCGGCTTTTTTGAAAAAAAATCGATAATTGCCTAATTTTTAATCAAAGCGTGAGCATAACTTCTTCTTATTTTAGTGTAGAATTTTCGTGTCAAAAAAATTTTATAGGGAGTAATATATGAAAAATATATTTGCACTGTTGGCACTTTTGCCTCTGGCCGCGTTTGCGGACGATGCCAAGCTCAACTCGGGTGACACGGCATGGATGATCGTCGCTACGGCGTTTGTCATGTTGATGACACCGGCAGGTCTTGCGCTCTTCTACGGCGGTATGACCCGCAGCAAAAACGTACTCAATACAATGGGTATGAGTTTGATCGCCTATGCGGTTGCGACACTGGTATGGGTCGTTGCCGGATACAGCATTGCGTTCGGTTCAGGTGACTTCATCGGTACGGGTAAAATTATGCTCGCGGGTATTACCGATCAAACACTTAGCGGTACGATTCCTGAGCTGCTTTTTGTCGCATTTCAGGGAACGTTTGCTGCGATCACCGTTGCAATCGCCAGCGGTTCGATGATCGAAAGGGTCAAATTTTCCACTTTTGTTGTTTTTGCGGCACTCTGGACACTGGTCGTATACGCACCGATTACCCACTGGGCATGGGGTGGCGGTGAAA
Source organism: Campylobacterales bacterium (assembly GCA_015489185.1). Classification (GTDB taxonomy): domain Bacteria; phylum Campylobacterota; class Campylobacteria; order Campylobacterales; family QNZT01; genus QNZT01. The sequence continues at coordinate 221 of WGAE01000025.1, read as the reverse complement.
CGCTGAACTTCGGCGAGATGGACTTTGCCGGTGGTACGGTTGTACATATCAATGCAGGTGTTGCAGGTTTTGTGGTGGCAATGATTCTGGGTAAAAGAAAAGATTACGGCAAAGCGGCAATCAAACCTTTTTCACCTGTTTTGACGGTACTGGGTGCAATGCTGCTGTGGTTTGGATGGTTCGGATTCAACGCCGGTTCAGAAGTTGCGGCGGACGGTGTC
>WGAE01000024.1 GCA_015489185.1 Campylobacterales bacterium | reverse complement strand
TAAAACCTTTGCCGATAAACTGGTCGAAGCGTACGCATCCGGCATTCAAAAGAGTTTTCGTTACCTTCATGAAGATAAAAAACGACTCTTCAATCCCGAGATTCAAAAGATCAAATCGTTGCAAATCGCCCGACGAAACGGCGATCCGATCCACGATATGCGGCTGATCGACAAGATGCTCAAAATGCGGGGATACCTCCTCTCTGCCGCACAAAAAAGAGAGATTTTACAACAACAGGAGGGGGTTGTCGGAGGAAAGTTTGTTGTCGCGCTCACCACCGACGCGATCTTCGTCGCTCCCGTCAGCAGCGCAGTGATGCCAAAACCGTTCAAAGAGGCGTGCCGCAGGGCGAAGATACCGCCAAAAATTCGGCCCTGCATCTTCCTCGAAAAGATCGATCCTTTCAGCCTGCCTTTGCCAGCTTGCGATCGACCAGAGACCTGAGTGTCGCAAGCATCGCGTCATCTGAACGGGTATGGAGCAGTAAAATCTTTTTGGCATATCTGTAACGTTTCAACAAGAGTGCCGTTTCGAGCGCCTGACGATGCACCTTTTCGGGAAGCGTCACACCCCGATGCTCCAGCGCCTTGTAAAAGTTCAAAAAACGGTACCACCTCTTTTCGATATAAAATTTTTCCAAAAAAGCGGTATATATCGCTGTCGCGTCCGAATCGACCGCGTTGTCGGGAACAGGTATCTCGACCCCTGCTTCCTGAAGCTGCTTGATCGTCTCGATCTCATCGGGATCGATCGAAAAAATCTCCGCCGCAATCGCGCGTGCCTTGTCACGGGCGTTGACCGAAAGATAGTAGTTAAGCAGATATTTTCGCGACTCGATATCCGCCGGATGGGACTGAACATAACGCGCCAGAAAGGCGATATCCTCGTCGATCGTATCATCTCTTTTACCGCCGCCAAGATGCGCAAGCAACTTTTTCGCCTCTTTCAGATCACTCTCTTTTACCACCTCTTCGAGCAACTTTTTCGCCGCCGCTTTCTTGCCGCTCCAGTAGTAAAAGTGTGCCAGCAGATTTTTCGCCCGGTCACTTTGCGGATATTTCGCCAGATACTTTTGGACATATTGAATCGCCCGATCACTTTTGCCGTGATCAAAATAGCCGTAGGCGATCTTTTTCATCGCATAGTAGTCGGAGGGGAGTGTATCCTGTGCAAACAACACAACCGCCAGTCCCGCTATCCAAACAAGTTTCATCATACCGAAAAACCTTTGCAATAGAGTTCTCTGAAAAAGTTCGGTTTTGATGCATTCGCGAAGCGACAAATGGTAACTCGCTTGAGTAAAATCAACACTTTTTCAGAGGCTTCAATATCATATTTTGCAGATAAATCGGCAGATGAAGAGATTATTTTACCTTGATGCCTCTTCTGAAAGCGTGTTGATTGCACGAAAGCTTTATCATTTGCGCATCAAAACCGAACGATTGCCGAAGGCAAAAAAAGTGCACCCAACCCCGAAGGGGCGCTTGCGTTTGCACTTTTTAGTTCGGTTTGGATGCTGTTGCTAAGCGACAAATGGTAACTCGCTTGAGTGAAATCAACACGCTTTCAGACGGTCAAATGTTATCATGACATCATGAAAAGACTCTCCGAAAAGATTCTGGTCGGCACGAGCGGTTTTTACTATCCGCACTGGCAAACGCTTTTTTATCCCGACGATCTGCCCAAAAGCCGCTATTTTGCCTATTTCGTCACCCGATTTGATACCGTCGAACTCAACAGCACCTTTTACCACCTGCCCAAAGCCAAAACCGTCGCACACTGGCTGGAAACCGCACCGCCGCACTTTCGTTTCGCCCTCAAAGCGCATCGTGAAATCACCCACTACCGCAAACTGCAAGAGGTACGTGAACCGTTGCTGCGTTTTTTACACCTGATCAAGCCCCTCAAACCCAAACTGGCGGCGATCCTCTTTCAGTTGCCGCCCTCTTTGCACAAAGATATCGCACTTTTGAGCGATTTTCTGCAACTGCTCCCCGCATCCGGCTACCGCTTCACAATCGAATTTCGCCACAAAAGCTGGTACGATGAAGAGACCGATGCGCTCCTTAAAGCCTACAATGTCGCGCGCTGTCTGCATGACTACGACAAAACAGAGATCAAACCCGTCATCACCGCGGATTTTACCTATCTCAGACTCCACGGCGCCGACGGACACTACTGCGGCAGTTACGACGATGCAACGCTGAAGCAATACGCACAAATGCTGCTAGACGCCGCCCGGCATCAGAAGGCACTTTTTGTCTACTTCAACAACGATGCGGACGGCGCCGCCGTTACCGACGCACGCAGATTACAAATGCTCCTGTCACAAATGGACCCGCTTTTATGAAATTTTAGTTATAATAACAAAAAGTTATAAGAGGATAGCTTCATGAAGATCGCCAACAATATCACGGAACTGATCGGCAACACACCGCTTGTACGGCTCAACGACGCATCGGAGAAAACAGGCGCGATCATTCTTGGAAAGTGTGAATTTCTCAACCCTTCCGGTTCGGTCAAGGAT
>WGAE01000023.1 GCA_015489185.1 Campylobacterales bacterium | reverse complement strand
TCGTCGCGGCGTGGCTCTATGCCAAAAAAGAGCGTGCAAAGTATGCCCGTAACAATCGGTTGTATGAAGAGAAGTATGAAGAGACGCTAAAACTGATCGAATCGCTGGAAGAACAGGGATGCCTGAAAAAATCTGATCTTTATATCGAGACCTCCGATGAGCATATCTGAGCCGATCAACATCTCCTATTTGTGGAACCGGGACAATTTCGAAAAGTCCTGGGAAAAAGCGTATGCACATCACTACCGTCACTCTGCCAGACGTTATATCGGCTGGTTTTTCATTGCACTGGCGCAGTTTGGCGTGGTGGCGGCACTCAAGGAAGGGCGAGTCGGGATGCTGATTTTTGCAACGGTGATGCTGCTATATTGGTATGTGCTCAAGCCCAGGCTTTTGAAAAAGAGGGCGATACGGGCGTTTGAAGCCTCTGCGTTGAAAGATCATGTGATTCGGCTGCGTGTAAGCGAGGAGGGGATCGAACAGGCGGGTGAAAAGATTTCATGGGATGATGTCGACGGAATTGAAGATGTACAGGGAGATTTGATACTCTATTACGGCGGCAAGAACTTCTATATCCCGCGAAGCGGATTCGATTCGCCCGAAGCGGTTTCCGCATTTAAACGTCTTGCCAAATCGAAAGGAAAACTTTATGTTTAAGTTCAAATACCTTCCTCAGTATTTTCTGGCGCTGTTGCTGCTGATTCTCCTCTTCCTGGAGGGGTGGACGTGGTATCTGGGGACGACCGGGGTCACTTTCAAACGCTATCTGGGTGAAGAAGTACCGTCCTATGTGCAGGATATCTCTCTTCGGCGCTACAAAGCGGCACACTCGCCGCACCTCTTTTCGATGAAGATCAATGCAAACGACGAACAGAAACTGATCGACCGGCTCGTCGGGCGTTGTCACATGAAGCAGGTGACATCCGATGCACTGCCCGCATCGCTGATGAAAGTGGATAACGAGATGGTTGAAGTCATCAAAAAGTCCCCTTTCATCTACATGACGACCGATCCGAAGCAGCGTTTCTGCCTCCTCTTTCGTGACAAAACGAAGTTTTATCTCTATCTTGAGGGAGATCTCGAGAAGCGCTAGAAGTGTCGATAACCGAAACTGTGGTACAATAGCTTCTTCATGAAACTTAACAAGATCGAACGGCTCAAAGCGCAACTCGCTCCTTATGACTTTCGTGAACGCCTCTCACAGCTCGACCTGCATGTGCTCGACGATGCGACACGCTTTTACCTCAAAAACTACGGTATCTACAACATCAAACTGCGTCCCGAACTCTTCATGATCCGCCTGCGCATTCCGGCGGGCAGAATCGATGTGCAAAAGCTGCGGTTCATCACGACACTGGCGAGGCAACATGCGCTGGAGGTGATCGTCACGGTGCGCGCCCAGCTCGAGCTGCACGGACTCACCGCAGAAAATGTGCTGCAGGTGTGGCAAGCGCTGCATGACGCCGGTATCACGACGCTGCAAACCCTTACCGACAATCTGCGCAACATTGTCACCGATCCGCTCGACGGTCTGAGCGAGGCTTCGGTCATCGAAACGGAGCCGATTATCATGCAGATGCAGCGGCGCTTTCTGGACAATCCCGAATGGATGGGGATGCTGCCCAGAAAGTGCAACACCGCTCTTTGCGGCATGCAAGAGACGCCGCACGGCTTCATGCACAACGACATCTGCTTCATGCTGGCACAAAAGGAGGGGCGGTACGGCTTCAATCTCTATCTGGGCGGGAAAAATTCTGAAGCGGCACAGGATGCGGATATTTTTATACTGCCTGAAGCGATGCCGGAGCTCTTCGAAGCGGTGGCACAGGCTTATAAAGCGTACGGTCTGCGTGCCAGCCGCGCGAAAGCAAGGCTGTGGCATCTGCTGCAGGAGATCGGGATGGCGGCGTTTCGGAAGAAAATCGCCGAATTTTATCCACATGCACTGCAACCCAAAGGCGATTTTTCGGTTATCAAAAGGGAGGTTACGGAGTGGACAGAGCTTCATGACGGCAGTTATGCGCAGTGTATTCGCAGCCGTTTCAGTGCCGTCGATATTGATATGCTCGAAACGGCCGTCACACATGCGGAGCATGAAGAACTGGAGATACGTCTGGGAATCGATCAAAACCTTTACCTTTGCGGTGTGCGGGAGCGAAAAGCGGTAACGCATGTGAGGGGTGCGTGTGAGATTACGGCGTGTGCCGGAGGCCGCTACTGCGCGCTCTCGCTCTGGGAGGTCAAATCGGAAACGGCTTATCTGCCGCTCGATCTGATCGAAAAATACCATATTCGCGTCGGCTTCAGCGGCTGTCTGAAAGGGTGCGGACACCACATGCATGCCGACATCGGACTGGTGGGGCTGCGCACCAATCTTTTCGGTCCCGTGCAAAAAGCGGCGCGGGTTTTTCTGGGTGCTCTCTGGAGCAGGGAGGAGGCAGCACCCGCGCGGTTGCTCTACTATGTCGTGCCGCTGGAACATCTGGATGCGCTGATACGTGCGATCATCGACGAGTTTGTTGCGAGCGGTGAAAGTGATTTTGAGAGCTTCAGCCGCAACGTACTGCGCCGGTACCGCGAACCTTTCCTGACACTCTGGTTTCTGGCAAAACTCTATGTGAGAGAGGAGATCATGCTGAAGGGGAGTGAAGCCTCACTCTATGCAAAACTGTGTGAGCACCCGGATTTTCCGCAACATCGGGACGATGCGAACTACACAAAGACGATCCGCATGCTGATGCATGCGCTCTGGGACAGACCCTCAATCTGAACGGTTTTTACGGCTTTTGCGCTGTTCGAGGCGTTTTTGCTGCAGGAGTTCTCTTCGTTTCTGGAGTTTATCGCGGATATTTTTGATCTTTTTGAGTTCATGATCTTCGAGATTAACTTCCGCCTCTTCGATCTCTTTACCGACTTTCACTTCCAGCATCTCCGATTTGCGCATCGCGAGAATTTGTGACGGGAAGATACTTCTGTGACCTGTGATCAGAAAACTGATGACCGCGCTTAGTGCCGCATAGTGGGCGATTTCGAGTCCGAAAAGTTCCACCGCCATAATGGTTGCGGCGATCGGCGTATTGGTTGCGCCGGCAAGGACACTGACAAATCCCAGCGCTGCAAAGAGTGCGAAATGGCTGTCACCGGTCAATAACGCAAAAGTATGTCCGCTTGTGGCACCGATATAAAAGAGGGGTGTGATGACACCGCCGCTGCCGCCTGTTCCCAGTGTCAGAGATGTAAAGAGTGTTTTGAGCAAAAAAGCGTACCAGGGTAGATCGTGGCTGAACACGGGATTAGGATCGAGGGTATTGCGAATGGTATCAAGCCCCAGTCCCAGGTATTGTTCTCCGAAAACGAGTGCCAGCAGGATCAGAACGACACCTCCGGCAAACGCTTTAATATAAGGGTGCAGTCTGATCGCCTTGATACGGCGATGTGACCACGAAACGGTTGTCACGACAATATCCGACACAAGTCCGAAAAAGAGTCCCGCAAGCACCACCTTGAGAATCAGCGGCAAATCCAGGGCGATATTTTGGTAAAAATGGAGATCAAAGTAGGTATAGCGGATACCCAGAAACTGCGCGGTGGTAAAAGCGGCGAATCCGGCGATGAAGGAGGGAAGCAATACATCGTACATAATGACTCCGATGACCAATACTTCCACCCCAAAGATTGCTCCGGCAATCGGGGTACCGAAGACGGAAGCAAATCCCGCACTGATACCGCAGATAACCAGTTTTTTACGATCCGACGGATGAAATTTAAGGAGTGTGGAGATGAATGACGCGGCACCCGCACCGATTTGTGCGCCGGGTCCTTCCTTACCGACGGAACCACCGGCGAAAATGGTCATCAGTGTCGCGAAAAGTTTGACCGGAATTACTTTGATATCGATTTGACCGTGCCTTTTATGGACCGCTTCGATCACCTTTTCGGTACCGTGTCCTTCGGCGGAAGGGGCGAAGGTACGTACCAGCCAGACAGTCAGAAAGAGGGCGACGGGAAGCAGCAGATAGTATGGGAACACCAGTGCCGTTCTACTCTCCTCTGCCATATGAAGTACCGTAAGGAAAACGGTCACAATCGCACCGATGACAATACCGATGAAAGAGGAGAGAAACATCCATTTTGCTACACTGAAAAAGATAGCGGTCTGTTCCGTGAAGTGTCGTTTCATCTGCCGTCCGTGTGATATAACTGATATTTATTATACAGCAACTTTTATTAAATAATTAAAATATAAAAATAATTATTATTAAAGCATATTAGAAGAGGAGGGAAAAGAGTTGACGCAGAAAAGAGAGGGGCGATCTTTCTAGTTACCCCTCGATATAAAAATCGGCTTCGATACACCCTTCGTCGTCGGTTTGTCCGCTCTTTTCGATCTCTTCTCGTACATTGACGTAATAGTCGTCGTAACCGAGTAGAAGTTGATCGTCCGGTGAATTGAAAATGTGTGCGTAGTGACGCAGTTGTGGATTGTTTTTGACCAGTTCTGAATATTTGCCGATGAACCCTTCAACATGTCCGCCTTCATTAATGATACGGTCGGCGAAAATTTTCCCCTTGAGTACGCCTGTATTGCCGATTTTAATCTGCTTGCAGACGATATTGCCCATCACTTTTCCGCCTGCGACAACGTTTTTTGCCTGAATATCCGCCTGTACCCAGGCGTTTTTGTTGACAAAAAGTCCACCGCAGGTGATGGTCCCTTTGAGCTGCCCCTTCAGCAGAATTTTATTGGCTTTTACATTGCTGCTGGTTTGTGAAGATTCAAGCAGTTCAAGTGTGTCGCAGAGAATATTGCCCTGACATAGACCAGTTGAGATCACCTGTTTTGCCTGGATATTTCCGGTCACTTTCCCACTCTCTCCGATGATGACGACATTGTTGACTTTGACGTCGCCGTAGACGGTACCGTCGATATGGATGGAGTCGTCACCGATAAATCCGCCTTTGGAGTAGGTTCCGCGGGTAATGATCGTCGCACTGCTGAAATAGTTTTTCGAGCCGTTTTTCGAAAATAGTCCCATCTTTTGTATCCTCATTTTCTTGCGATGTGTCCACTAGATCGGCAGATTTCGGATTTATTAAACCAAAAAAACAAAAGGACGATAGTAGTCACAACGAAAAAATATCGATTCGAAAGGACAAAATGATGTTTACACGCTTATGTCTGTCGCGTCTGGCTACAGTGTTGCTCCTGTTGCAGGGGATGGTGTTCGCCGGTAATGCGACGGAACATTATAAAGTGAATATTGTCGAAGGAGTACCGTACGTTGATGTCGACGTTAACGGGGAAAATGTACGTATTCAGCGCATTCAGGATACTTCACACAAACTCAAAAACAGTTATACCCGCACTTCGCGTCCCACACCTCCGTTTTTTATTCAGCCGTTTCAACCCGTCAAAGGGGTCAAAACGGTCGGCGAGATGGATGTGATCGCGTTTTTGCGTGACAAGGTGAGTGAAAACGAAGGGATGCTGATCGATGCACGTATGCCTAAATGGTATCGCAAAGGGACTATTCCCGGGGCGTTGAATGTTCCTTTTTCGATCTTTGCGGGAGGAGACGACAATCCGTATGTCGATCAGATTTTTACGATTTTCGGTGCCGAACTTGATGAGAAAGGGTGGCACTTCGACAATGCCCGGACACTGCTGGTCTTTGATAACGGTCCCTGGTGTCAGCAGGGGGTAACCGCCATCAAACATTTGATCAAGCTGGGATATCCGAAAGAGAAGATTCTTTACTATCGCGGTGGGATGCAATATTGGCAGATTCTGGGGTTGACGCTGTATAAACCGAAAGCGGAGGGGTGATAGATGAAAAGTGTGATTTTGTTCGGACTTTTATCCGTAATGTTTTTCTCCCCGCTTTCGGCGGCACAGAAACTGACGACCAAAGAGCTTGCACGCAGTATCAATCTTGCCGGGAAGCAACGGATGCTCACACAGAAGATGACCAAAGAGGCGTTGCTGGTCAAAGCGGGGATCGACAAAAAGAAAAACCTGGCACGTTTGCAAAAGAGTCGTGCGCTTTTTGATAAAACACTCAAAGGATTGATACACGGCGATGCGCAACTCGGACTCAAACCGTGTGCCAACCCCGAGGTGCAGCAGATGCTCAAAGGGGTCCAAAAGTATTGGCGCCCGTTTGACGCGGATATCCGAAAAGTGATTCAAGGTAAAGCGACAAATGCGACATATGCCGCGATTGCGAAAGAGAATCTGGCGCTATTGCAAAAAATGCATCAAACAGTCACGAAATATGTTGCGCAAAGTAAGACAAAAAGTTCCAAACGTGCGCAGGCGATCAACCTGAGCGGCAAGGAGCGGATGCTGACACAGCGTATGGCAAAAGATTTGCTGTTGATCGCACAGAAGATCGATGTTCAAAAAAGCCGCGAAGATCTGAAACGTACGGCAAAAGAGTTTGAAACGATTTTGCACGGTTTGCAAAAGGGAGATGCGAAGCTCGGTTTGCCAAAGACTAAATTACCCGCAATTCTCAGGGATCTTCATGAAGGGCAAATGCTTTGGCAAAAACTTAAGCCGAAATTTCAAGAATCGCTCAAAAATCCGAAAGTGATGCAACAAACTGTTGCGGGTCTGGATCGTTTGATGGTTGTCATGAACCGCGCCGTCGGTAAATATGAAAAATCGGTAGAGCGTGAAAGACAGGCGAAGCAGCTTTCCGCACTCGTCAGTCAGTTTATGCAGAAGAAAAACAGAGAGAAACATTTAATCAATCTGGCGGGAAAACAGCGGATGCTCACACAGAAGATGACCAAAGAGGCGTTGCTGGTATCGCTTGGGATCGATGCCGCGAAAGAGCGTCAATTGCTGGAGAAGACACGCACGCTTTATGATCGCACACTCAAAGGGTTCCGTCACGGAGATATGATGCTGGGACTCGATCCTGCACGCAATCCGCAGATTGTCGCTTATCTGGAGAAGTTGCAACAGGTGTGGAAACCCTTTTCTGCGCATGTAGAGGAAGTTGCCCGAAAAGGAGGCAAGGCGAAAAAGTCACTTGCTTATCTGATTGCACGAAACGAAACACTGTTGCAGATGTCCGATCATCTGGTGCAGCTTTTCAAAAAATATAACACGAAAAAGAGTTTTCTGGAGAAAGCGAGACTCAATATTGTCGATATAGCAGGCAGACAGCGGATGCTGACGCAGAAGATGACCAAAGAGAAGTTGCTTGTTGCGGCGGGTATCGAACCGAAAAAGTATGCGCAAAAGTTGCAACATACTGTCGATACGTTCGATTCGGCGCTGAAGATGTTGCTCAAGGGTGATGCGGCGCACAAGATTCCCAAACCCTCCAACGCGAAGATCAAGGCACAGCTTGCAAAAGTAGCAACACTTTGGGGCAAACTTCGTCCGGTTTATGAAAAAGGAAACGACAAAAAAGCGTTGGCGGTTGTGATCAAAGGCAATCCCGTATTGCTCAAAGAGATGGACAAAGCGGTTCATCTGAGTGAAGTAGCGACAGATTATTAAGAAGTGAGGAATGAGAATGATGATACGAAAAACGATAATGACGGCAGGTGTGACGGCGATTCTGGCATCGCAGACACTTTTTGCCGGAAACGATGAACATATTTTGGTCAAGATTACACCGGATATTCCTTATCTGTATGTGCATCATATGGGACAAAAGATTAAAGTTGCACGGATTCAGGATACGACCAATCGCCTGACCGACGACTATACCAAAACTTCCAGACCATGCCCTCCGTTTTGTATTCATCCGATTCATGTTAACAAAAAGGTCAAAACGATCGGTGAAGTGGAGTTGACACACTTCATGAAGGAGAAAGTCAACAGCGGTAAGGGAATTGTTATCGATGCGCGGTTGCCGAGCTGGTATGAACTGGAAACGATTCCCTCCGCGATCAACATCCCCTATCCGGTGATGGAGTCGGGAGACAGGAAGATTGCCGAAAAGATCTTTAAAAAGCTGGGAATGCAGGTGAAAAAAGACGGTACCTGGGATTTTTCCCATGCCAAAGAGCTGGCGGTTTTTTGTAACGGCGTCTGGTGTGATCAGTCGCACCGGTTGATCGACGGAATGCTCAAATACGGTTATCCGCCCGAAAAGATCGCCTATTATCGTGACGGGTTTCAGGGGTGGAAGCTACTGGGACTGACGACAGTGGTCAAAAAAGAAGAGAGTGTGAAATAACAAGGGAGAGAAGACGATGTTTGGAAAAAAAGAGACGATAGAAGAGGATTTTATGGCATACGGGACCGGCTCCGGTCACAAAAGCAGCGGCGGTTTTATGGGAAAACTGATTCAGTTTCTGACCGTCATCATTTTGCTGGGTGCGATCGGTCTGATGGGGTTGTTTGGATACCGTTACATACAGAAAAATCGGGCGCTTGAAGCGGCAAATACCAAGACGCCGCCTGCACAGCCGCAGCCGGTAAAACAGAGTCCGGCGGCAGCTCAGGCGGTGACGACGGCAGAGCAGCCGCATGTCGATCCGAAAACGGGACAGCGCTTGTATACGCAGGAAGAGATGCAGCAGATTGTGCGTATGTTGATGGAGCAGGTCAAACCGCAATTGACACAGCCTGCACCGCAGCAAAGCGTCGGTATGCAACAAACAACGAAAGCGCAAAGTGCAGAGACAGGTAATGTCGTTGCTGCGCAAACGGCGCCGGAATCGGGTAACGACGCCGACACGTTGCTTGCGGAGTTGCAGACGACGGAAGCGGATGAAGTCGAAGAAGTAGATACACCGGTTGTCAAAGATCTTAAACAAGTTGAAGCAGCGAAAGCGACCAAAACCAAAAAAGATGTCGCAGTTGATCACTACAACAAAGTCGTGGTCAATGATGACGCAAACAGTTACGATGATCTGGCGAAACTCTCCGAAGAGATCGGAACGATCGTGCGTGATATGGATAAAAAAGGGAAAAGTTCCGATTACACGGCATCGATCAAAAAAGAGGTAGCGACACGTCAGAGTGAGATGCGGGTGATCATTGTCAGAAAGGGGGATAGCCTCTCCAAAATCGCCAAGAGGGCTTACGGCAATGCGATGGCGTTTGATCGCATTTTGGAAGCCAATCCGGAATTGATCAAAAATCCGAATATGATCTATGTCGGCCAGCGACTGCGTGTACCGATGGAGAAATAAATAACAGAAAAAGGAAAGAACGATGACAAAGATAACCGAAGAGGAAAACAAGAACGAATTGCAGATTCCCAAACACAGATTGATCACCCGAAGCAATTTTGACGGGATTGTCAATACGGCGCTCTTTTTGAAGCTGGGGATCGTTGACGAGATTCTCTTCGTGCATCCCAAAGATGTACAGGAAGGCAAAGTAGAAGTGACGTCGGATGATATCGTCAGTAATCTTCCGTATGTTCAAAACGCACATATGGCGTTTGATCATCTGATCGACACGCCCGATGTCATGAAGATCAACAAAAACCATGCACTCTTTACCGACGCGCGTTCCGTGTCGGAGATTATCTACGAATATTACGGCGGTGAAGAGGTCTTCGGTGCGGAGCTTCTGCCGCTTGTCGAGGCGGCGAATCGCTCCAAAACGGCGGATTTTACGGAAAAAGAGGTGCTTGCTCCCGAAGGGTGGAACAGGTTGATTTTCCTGACTGATCCGCGAACGGGACTTGGACGGTTCAAACATTTTCGCATCTCCAACAAAGCGCTGATGCATGCACTTCCTCAGATGCTGCTGGATCAGACGATCGAGGAAATTCTGGAGCATCCGGATGTAAAAGAGCGTGTGGAGGTTTGTGAACGCTATCATGAAGCGTTTGTTGAACAACTGGAGCGTGTGACCTACATAGAAGATGGTGTTGCGGTGGTCGATCTGCGTCATGAAGAGACGATCTATCCCGGTAACCGTTATATGCTCTATGCGCGTTTTCCACAGGTGCATACGTCAATTCATCTGTTGCCTGGTGTAGAGAACAAAAATAGTGTGCTGGCACTGGGCGCGTCGATTTTCAACAGACCAAAGCTGAATATGCGTAATCTGGTTGAAACATACGGAGGCGGTGGTCATGAACACGCGGCAACTTGTCAGGTCTCACATGAAGCGGCGGATAAAGTACTCGAAAACATTGTCGCGGATATTAAAGCAGAAGTCAAAACAGAGGAACCGGCATGCGAAATAAGTTGATGATCACGATCAGTGATGTACGGGGATCGAAACAGTATACCGTACATGAACTGATTCGAAAACTGGCACTTTGGGTGATTCTTGCCGTGGTGCTCATTATCGTCTCGGGAGCGATCTTTATTAAAGTGCTCTCTTCCAAAGTGGATGCACTCGATCGTAAAACACATGAATATAAAGAGATTCAGCAATATCTTTTGACAGAAAACAGCAAGCTACAGGAGACCAAAAAGGCGCTTGAGAAGCAGATTCACTCCAAAGGGGTAGAGTTGAAGCTGATGAATGAGCAGCTTTCGGAAGTGGAGAAGATTATCGGTCTGGAGCCGGATATTTCCGATGCGTTTGATACCCGTATCGCCAAAGCGAAAGCCAAAAGTCTTCAGAAAGTAAAAACGGCGAAACTTTCGGTCGCAGAGCTGGCACTGCTGAACAACAGTATCCCGACCGGTATGCCGCTGAAACACTACAAACGCATTACCGACGGATTCGGCTATCGAATTCATCCGATTTTTCAGGAACGTGTGTTTCATTTCGGTATGGATATCGCCGCAAATACGGGAACACCCATTTACGCACCTGCTGACGGTGTTGTGGAGTATGCCAGAAAGAAGGGCGGTTACGGAAAATTTTTGCTGCTTAACCATCCGTTCGGCTTCAAGACCGGGTACGGGCATCTTTCACGCTATGCGGTCAAAGAGGGAGATTATGTCTCCAAAGGTGATTTGATCGGCTATGTAGGCAATACGGGCAGAAGTACCGGACCGCATCTGCACTATGAAGTGCGTTATCTTTACAAATGGCTCGATCCGCAGGATTTTATCCAGTGGTCACCACAGACGTATCGAACGGTTATGAACAAAATCCGCCGTGTCAACTGGCAACAGCTGATCGGACAGCTTGAATCCCGCTATAATCTGCGAGATGAGAAGATCGCGATGAAATAGAACAAAAGAGGGGAGATTACCCCTTCTTTTGTAAACTTCCGAGTAGTCCGCCGATCGCACTTTGCAAATCCGCGGGATAGACGACAAATTTACTGTTTGGAGATTCGCTCATCTTTTCGAGTGTATTGATGTATCGATCCCCCAAAAGAAAGAGTGTCGGCAACTCTTTATCGGTGATCGCTTCGGAGACATTTTTGATCGCCTGTGCGGAGGCTTCCGAGAGGGCAACCTGCGCTTCCGCCTCTTTTTTCGCCGCCTGGAGTTTTCCTTCCGCTTCCAGAATCATCGCGTTTTTGTTTCCTTCCGCTTTCGTTTCGATTGCACGCCGTTCACGCTCCGCCGCAGCTTGTTGTTCCATCGCTTTTTGCATCGATCCCGACGGCGTGATATCCTGAATCTCGACCGATTTGACGGTGATACCCCAGTCCGCGACATCGTCGATGATCTGCTCTTTGAGTTTCGCTTTGATCGTTTCACGGTTGGAGAGCGCTTCGTCGAGTTTCATCTCTCCGATGATTGCACGAAGTGTCGTCGTGACGAGGTTTTGGATGGCGAGTTTGAAGTCTTCGACGCCGTAGAGCGCTTTTTGCGGATCCGTGACCCGGATAAAGGCGACGGCATTGGTCAATATGACGGCATTATCTCTGGTGATCACCTCCTGCTGTTCGATATCGAGAATAATATCGCGGGTCGAGATTTTGGATCGGATCGAATCGATAAACGGGATTATGATATTGAGTCCGGGTCTTAGGGTGGCGTGGTATTTACCGAGTCTCTCGACGACCCACTCTTCTCCCTGCGGCACAATTTTGACACCTGCAACCAGTGTGATAAAGACGGCTATGAGTAGCGCAACAACAACTTCCATCTCTGCTCCTTTCAGATTTTTTTGACTTCCAGCATATTGCCCAGTGCTTTGACGCTGACGACTTTTGTTCCCTCCGGGATCGATTCCTGTGAAGTGACAACCCATTCACTGCTGCCAAGTACCGGAATATCGAATCTGGCACGGCCGCGTCCGTGTGCCGGAACAGCCTCCGTGACGATCCCCTCGGCTCCCGAAACTTCATCGGGTTGTCCGATTTTCGGGTCGGGTCGGAAACGGTGTTTGTACTTTTTAAGCCAGATATAGAGCATCGTGACGGAGAGGACCGACCACCAGAAGAGTTGTGCACTCAGTGAAATATGAAAAAGCAACTCAAGAAGCGATACCGCCACCGCAGCAATACCGAACCAGATCACGACAAAAGAAGGAATGAAAATTTCCGCCGCGATCAGCAAAATACCGAGTGCCATCCAGTGCCACCAAAGCGGCTGGGTCAAGAGTGTTTGCATAAAACTCCTTTTGTTCTCTTTTTGTCAAGTTCTGTTTTCATTATAGCAAAAAACGAAACGATTCTGCAGAAAAGGTACAAGGTGTCGATATATTCCAAAATCTCATTCAAGGATTGTGACAAAGATCGCCTACCTGCGCAGTCATTCGCTCTCAAACGATGCCACATACGCGCACGTCGCTTCGAAGATGGATATCGACAACTTCATCGACTATATGGTGACCAATATCTACTGTGCAAATACGGACTGGCCCGGTACGAATATCTACTACTGGAAACCGAAAAAGGGCGGCAAATGGCAGTGGATCTTTCATGATATGGACTTCGGATTTGCAAGATATTCGGATATTGAACTGCCTGACGGTACGGTGGTGGATTCGACGGAAAATTATGATGCACTGGGGATGGCGACCGCAACCGACGGACAGGAGTGGCCCAATCCCGAATGGTCGACGCTGATTTTGCGAAAACTGCTGGAGAATCCGGGCTTTAAAACAAAGTTTAAAAACCGTCTGCTGGGTACGTTGAACACCACCTTCGCACCGTCACGCGTCAAAGGAATTATCGACAATATCGCTAATCAGATAGAATCCTATATGCAGCGGCATATCGATCGCTGGACAGTCAACGGCGAATACAGCTATGTCGTACACAATCTGCAGGAGTGGCAGGAGCAGGTCGATCGGCTAAAAACTTTTGCGGACAAACGTCCCACAATCGTCAGAAGCCACGTTTCACAGCATCTGCCCTGATCTCAAACGCGCTGCCGTTTTTCGGCAGTGTGGTTTGTATGTTTCTTCTCTTCCTCAAAAATAATATCAAAGATATTGTATCCGTTCTCATGACGATAACCGAGTCTAGCGCCGTGAATTTTGAGAATTGAATCGACGATATAAAGTCCCAGCCCGAACCCGTCATCTTTTTTTGCTTCCTGTGAGAAGGGTTCGGTGTAGTAGGTGAGGGGATGTTTCAGAGGTTCTCCTCTGGAGAGCACTTCTATGTGTCTGGGGGTTGCGCGAATGATCGCTTTATGATCGGGGCTGAATTTGACGGCATTGTCGATGAGGTTTTTAAGCACCACGGCGAAGTGGTCCGGATCGACCGTAATGCGGAAGTTACCGTACTCTTTTTGGATACAGTCGCCTTCGCAGAGCATCAGTTTTTTCGCACGCTCCACCAGCGCGTCAAATGAGACGATCTGCGGATGGAGTTTGAGATTTTTCGAAGTCAGTTTTTCGACCCGTGCCAGTTCGGTGATGATCTCGTTCATCCGCTCAAACGACTTGATCAGCAGCGCTTTATCTTCGAAGTCATCGATACTTTCTGCTAAAATTCTGCCTTTGGTGATCGGGGTTTTGAGTTCGTGCATCATGTTGCGCATAAAGAGGTTTTTTGATTCCATCTGCTCTTTGATCGAGTTGACCGCCTTTTTGAAAGTCGCCGCAATCGTACCGATCTCGTCGTTCCCGTAATCTTTGATCTGCAGATCGAGGTTTCCTTCGGCAAATTTCTGTACTTCCGTATCCAACTCCTTCAGCGGCGAGAGTTTTTTGCGTAAAATAGTGTAGATGAAGGTCAGAATACCGCTGAAAAGCGCCAGCAAAAGCAGTGCAATCGTTCCCTTGTAGGGGCGTGGACGCAGATCTTTGAGCATCAGGTTGTATCCGAGTGACTGGACGTAGATATAGCGATTTTTACCCATCGCGTAGATACGCACCCGTCCGAAAATGGTATTTTTGATATAAAGCAGTCTTGCGTGCTGTAAAATATCGAGTCTTTTTTTAGCATCGCTGATCAGTTTGACATGAAAGTGTTTGTACCGTTTTTCAAGTTCCTGATCATCCGGCAGAAATTGCAGACCGGACAAAAAGGCGTCGGCGATGAGGCTGTAGCGTTGCTGTTCCTGCTCTTCGTAGCGCTCTTTTTCCATCTTCTGAAAGAGCAGATAGGTTGTGATCACCCCGACAAAAGCGATCACGAAGATCATATTGATAAACGCGATAATCGAAATATTACGCATCGAAAAGTTTTGAGATCATCTGTTTTTTTGCGGAGGGCAGAGGAGTTGATACCCCACGCCCCGCACCGATTTGATATAGGTATGGTCCGGGTCGTATTTGGCGATTTTACTGCGGATTTTTGAAACCATCACATCGACGTTTTTGTAACTGCTGTCGTCGTTGATAAAATCGCTGCTGTAGATGATATCGGCGCGGGAGACGACGCCATTTTTGTGTTTGATGAGCATATTGAGTATATCGAATTCCGCCGGTGTCAGTTGCAGCGGATGCCCTTTGAAGGTGATCATCATCCCCTCTTCGTTGACTTCGAAGATCTTCTCCTCTTCGCTCTTTTTCTCCTCTTTTTTGTGGTGACGGCGCAAAATGGATCGGATGCGCGCTTCCAGTTCTCTGGGGTTGTAGGGTTTGGGCAGATAATCGTCCGCGCCGCGCTCCAGTCCGACCACTTTGTCGACGATATCGTCGCGTGCGGAGGAGATGATGACCGGAATGTCCGAAACTTTACGGATACGCTGCAGCAACTCCAGTCCGTCCATTCCCGGCAGCGTTAGATCGAGGATGAGCAGATCGTAATTGCCGATTTCCAGTTTCGAGAGTCCGATATAGGGATCTTCGGCGTTGGTGACTTCAATATCGAATTTCGCCAGATATTTAATGATAATCTGCGCCAGTTCCGGGTCATCCTCGATCATCAGTACTTTGATCATATCGGTTCTTCCTCTATTTGATCACCAGCATCAGAATCGTACCGTAGCGGTTGACGTAGATGCGTTTGGGCTGTTTTTTATATTTTTGCAGTGCATGTTGCAGATCCTGGATCGAAGCGATCGGATCATCTTCGATCTGAATTATAACATCTCCCGCTTGAAAGCCCACACGCTCCGCTTTGGACATCGGTTTGATATCTTCGATCAGTACCCCTTCAATGTACGGTGGAATGCGGTACTGATAACGCGCCTGTCCCGTAAGCGGTACGATACGCATACCCTTGAAGACCTCCTGGGTATTTTTATCGAACTCCAGCACATCTCTGGAAGCAAGCACTGCCGACATCTTCAAGTTTTTCTTGTCGCGCTCAACCCCCAGTGTCACTTTTTCGTTGGGTTTGCAGGCGGCGATACACTGTTTGAGATCGGTCGCGTTTTTGATACGTTTGCCGTTGACGTCAAAGATCAGATCACCTCGTTTAAGCCCCGCTTTTTCCGCCGGAGAGTTCGCTTCGACACTTAGTACGACGGCACCTTTTTTATGGTTGTAGACACTTTTGTAATCTTTGGTGACGTCCGAAATACTGACACCGATGTAGCCTCTGGTCACTTTTCCGTGTTCGATCAGGTTGGTCGTGATATTTTTGACCATATCTACAGGAATCGCAAAACCGATACCGTTGTTTCCGCCGCTTCTTGAGATGATCACGGCGTTGATGCCGATCAGCGCCCCTCTGCTGTCGACAAGCGCGCCGCCGGAGTTTCCTGGATTGATCGACGCGTCGGTCTGGATGAAATTTTCATACTGGTTGACACCGACGCGGTTTTTGTTGAGTGCGGAGATGATTCCCTGTGTCACGCTCTCTCCGACACCGAAAGGGTTTCCGACCGCAAAGACCACATCGCCCACTCTCAGTGAATCGGCATTGGCAAGCTTGATGGGGGTAAGCCCTTTCGCGTCGATCTTGATGACGGCAAGATCACTCTCTTTGTCGGTTCCGATCAGTTTGGCTTTGTACTCCTCCTGAGAACCGGGAAGGGTGACGGTGATATCGTCCGCGTTTTCGATGACATGATTGTTGGTCACGATATACCCGTCTTCGGTCAAAATCACACCCGAACCCAGAGAATAGGGACGCAAACCGCCGCGGGGCATCGGGTGAAAGGGCGGATAGTATCCTCCCTGTGGACGTACCATCTTTTTAGTTGAGATGTTGACCACGCTTTTGACGGCATCTTTGATCCCTTCATGAAATGAGAGCACTTCGTCGGCACTTGTCGGTGCGACATGTTTCGGATTTGGGTCGGCGAGTTTGAAATCGACCGCAAAGCCGCTGAGTGCTACCATACACAAAGATGTCATTGCCAGTAATTTTTTCATCTATACATTCCTTATCATCATTTTTGATACAGGCAGTATAAACC
>WGAE01000022.1 GCA_015489185.1 Campylobacterales bacterium | reverse complement strand
GTATACGATGGTGTAGCCTTTAAAAATCATATCTCTGATATTTTCTCATCATTGAAATAGATCTATTTTCTGTACTTAAAAGGATAGTGCGGGAGATTCTCGATTGATTTTTTGAGTGATTCTGCAAACAGGTGGGCTGCCATTGGTTTATCGGCTGCAATGTAGTCGATGATTTCAAAAAGATGGGTTTCAAAAACCGGATCATAAATGATTCTCATCTATTTTGATTTGATACTTTTCAGATACTTTTCGACATTGTCCCATAGTGCTTCATGGGAAACGGTTGTATCTTTTGTTTCCAGAATCTTGTGCAATTTTTCACGTCTTTCATAAAAATATGGATCGAGTTGCAGATTTTGGTCGTTGAGTATTTGAATCGGTTCTCTGAAAGGCTCAAGAGCGTTCATGACATCATTGAACAGTTCATCCTCTATTTTGAGTGTTATCGTTTGCATCGGTAGGCTCCGCTGTTTTTGTTTTATCTATATATATAGCAGACTTCCTTCCAGTTAGCAAAAAGATCTCAAAGTCACGATGTGGTTTTGTAATGGTGGAGGCGTGATGGATACCGATCTCGTTAAATCCTGCCTCTTTTGCCGTTTGTGCGAGTGCTTCAGGATCGAATCCGAAATGGTGAACACCGGTATTGTCTGAGTGAAAGGAACCGTCTTCCAGGTTAAGATCTGCCAGTGCGATGAATCCACCTGGAAGGAGCAGATCGTAGAGTTTTTGAAAAAGTGCGGGAATATCTTCGATATGGTGGATTGTCATCGAAGAGACGATGCCGTTGAAGCGTTCTTCAGGTGAAAACTTCATGATGTCCGCTTCGACGATTTCGGTCGGGCAGTGAAACTCCTTCTGTTTTTGTGCAAAGACTTCCAGCATTGAAGGGGAGTTGTCCAATGCGGTGATTTTTCCCGCTTTTTGGGAGAGGAAAAAGGAGAGGAGTCCCGTTCCTGCCCCGAGATCGAGCAGATGCATCGAGCGATCGAGCGAAATATGTTTGACAATCGTTGCTGCGATCGCTTCGGCATTCTTGACTCGCTTTGCGTTCATATCCCACGATTTTGATTTATGGGCGAAAAGGTCGGTCTTCATGAAGTCTGCTCACTTTCCCAGAGCAGACCGGTTTCAATATCATGAATATCACTTTTTCTGGGTTTGATGTAAAACGGTTCGATTTCGTAGTTTTGGGGATCGTAGGTCTCTGCGATTGTTTCAATCTCCTCCTGCAACGCTTCTTCGAGTCTTTCGATCTCCTCTTCGATCTCTTCGACCCGTTGTCTGGCGCGCTCGACATCATCTTTCTCCCGATACATTCTGCCCGCACTACGCAGTGCCGTGCCCGCTTTGGCAGTGGTACTGCGTTTGATCGCACTGCGTCCAAGAAATGCGTCCAGAATCGTCATACCGAATGAGAGGACCGTATTTGTCGTACTGGCGCTGACGTCCGCTTCCTCTTTTTGCAGTTTCTCTTCTGCTCTGGAAAGGCGCCTTTCAAGGGTTTCTCGCTTTTTGGCATATTTGGTTTTAAGCTTCTCGATTGCCTCTTCTTTTTTGTCACGCAATACGTCTGCAACCCGCACCCGGAAATCGGCTTCACTCTCTTCGGGTTCCGATTCGAGTTTGAGTTTCGGGGCACGGTAAAGTGTCAGTCGCTCTTTGCGGTAGAGGTAATCGGCAAAATCTTTTTCAATCGGTTTGAGATTTTTGAGTTCGGTGATGAATGCGGGAAGCGGTTCGTAACCGCACGCTTCAACCGGTGCGATGTCATAGAGGTCGAAATCGTCTTCATTTTCGATCGCTTCCTCCCAGTCGATCTCTTTCTCCTCTTCATGAAGCGGATATTTCAGATAGATACTCTTCTCTTCGTCGATCGCACGTTTGGCGTTGAAGAAGTGTACGGTTGCGTTTGCAAGCAGCCAGGGACGATAGGTACACGCTTCGGTATAGGTGTTGAGATAGTACTGGTCGATCGCTTCACTCAGCGGGGGAGGGTTGCTGTGGGAGTGTTGTGTCGCAGCCGGACGGTCGATCAGGCTTTGTGCAGGGATCGTTTCGGGTGTTTCTGCTTTTTCCTCAAGCGCTTTTTTCTTTTCATCCATCAGCATTTTGATCTGCGGTTTGGAGAGTGGTCCGGCTAGATAGCAGAGCACCCACCGCGTACCGAAAAGCGCCAGGTTGTCACGGTGTGCGCTTTTAAGCAGGAAGGTGCGTTTGGGTAAATTGGAGAGCTGATTGGCGATCGTTTTTTTGTCGGGGGTATCGGAGCCGCTTTTGATCAGCCCGTCGATGACCCGATCAATATCCTGTTTGGTCTGCAGACGCCCGATGAACCATGATCCGATATTCGAGAGTCCTTTATAATCCAGATCGACCGGGTTTTGGGTCGAAAGGACAATTCCCACGCCGTAGGCTCTTGCCTGTTTGAGAAGCAGAAGCATCGGTTGCTTGGAAGGGGGATTGGCGGTTGCGGGGAAAAAACCGAAAATTTCATCCATATAGAGCAGGGTACGAAGAGAACCGGTACCGCTGAGTGTGCGCATCCATGAAATATATTTGTTTAAAAGGAGCGTGACGAAAAACATCCGTTCATTGTCGTTGAGGTGGGCGATCGAAAGCACCGCGACTCTCGGTTTCGCATCCGGAGTGTAGAGCAGTTTTTGAATATCGAGCGGTTCGCCCTGAATCCACGCTTCAAACGTCGGACTTGCCAGGACGTTGTTCAGAAGCATCGCCAGTTTGAGGCGTTCGTTTTGCGGGTAGAAACTCTTCAGCGGCAAAACGCCGACCTTATCAAACGGCGGATTGGTGACGTATCCGATCAGTGATTCAAGGGTGAGTGATGTACCTTTTTTCCAGAAATATTTGAAAATCGTTGTCAAAAGCAGGTAGGGTTTACTGGTCAGCGGATCGACATCTTCACCGATCAATGCCAGAATCGAAGAGACGGTCGAGTTGAGCATATAGGCAAACGTGTCGGGGTCATCCAGAATATCCGCACCCGGCGCTTCAAAATCACTCAGTACGCTTAGCGGTACCCCTGCGCTGCTTCCGGGTGTGTAGATGGTAAAGTCGGCGCCCTCTTTGTACCGTTTGACACGGTTACGATCCTGTCCCCAGCTTTCGATTCCTTCTTCCCAGGTGCGGGCGATTTTTTCAGCGTATTCGGGAACACTCATTCCCTTGCGTTCCGCTTCCGCTTTGTCGATCCACGGTTCGAATTTTTTGGGATCGAAGTCGGGAAACGCCAGCAGCAGGTCCCCCATATCGCCTTTGGGGTCGATGACGATGGAAGGGATACCGTCCAGCACCGCCTCTTCGATCAGCCCGACACCAAGCCCTGTTTTACCGCTTCCGGTCATACCGATGATCGCGGCATGGGTTGTCAAATTTTTGTTTTTGACAAGCAGCAGATCTTCGGTGTCTTCACCGCTTTGCAGATCTTTTTCACGCCCCAGATAAAACAGCCCCAGTTTTTCGTATACTTCATCCGCTTTCATGAAAGACTCCCGAATGTTTAATTACGGAAGATTATAACAAAGTATAGGAAAAACTTTTTAATCGGGATCTTTGATGCCGTTATACTCCTCCGCTTCCTGAGAGAATCCCGCCGTACAACTGTTCACGGCGTTTTTGAGTTCCCAATAGAGTTTTTTATTTGCACGTCCGGTCGGTTTGCGTCCGATCGATTTTTGAAACGCTTTGATTGCGGCACGGGTATTTGGTCCCATTTTACCGTCGATGATTCCGGGATCAAATCCCAGTTCAGTCAGACGTTTTTGAATGTTCATGATATATTTGCTCGCATGTGCGTAGCTTATCGTACCTGCTAAGACGGAAAGCAGGAGTAATTTGATGAAAATACGCATAAAATCCTCCTCGAAAAAGAGAAATTATAGCAAAAAATTATCATTTTTATAATTAGTAAACTATTACACATTGACTACACACTTTTTCTCTATAATATGCTTTGCGGAAGCATTATTGTTCCGATGATAAGTGCGGTGATTCTTCAGTCAGCCATGGAGATACAAAAATTTACACCTGTTGTCAGGCGATACTTCATCGTTTTGCCGACTCCTTTTCGTTGTCCTGTTTTTTTGTATC
The DNA here is from genome assembly GCA_015489185.1 of Campylobacterales bacterium. Lineage (GTDB taxonomy): Bacteria > Campylobacterota > Campylobacteria > Campylobacterales > QNZT01 > QNZT01. Next base: position 13,625 of record WGAE01000022.1, on the reverse strand, counting down.
AGCACTATCATTTAACCTCCTTGATGTTGCCGCGAAATTTGGTTTCGCGGCAACGGTTTGACTCCACTTCAGCTAAATACGATATAATTGGCGGTTTTAAAGAGAATTTCATTAAATCATAAAGTAACAGGATACAGCATTGAGAACACATTATTGTGCCGAACTGGATGAGAGTGCAATCGGACAGGAAGTGGTGCTCTGCGGCTGGGCGAACAGCTACAGGGATCACGGCGGTGTCATTTTTATCGATCTGCGTGATAAGAGCGGATTGATTCAACTGGTATGCGATCCGGCTGACAGTACGGAAGCGCATACGGTTGCGAGCAAAGTGCGGGATGAGTTTGTACTGGTCGCCCGGGGAAAGGTACGGGCACGGGGTGAAGGACTTGAAAATCCGAACCTGAAGACCGGAAAGATCGAAGTGGTTGTCGATGATTTGACGATCGAGAACAGAAGCGAACCGTTGCCGTTTGTCATCAATGATCCGAATGTCGGAGAAGAGATTCGACTCAAATACCGTTATCTCGATTTGCGTAAAAAGAGCTCTTATGAAACCTTTTTGCTGCGTTCCAAAGCGACAATCGCGGCACGTAACGTGTTGGACGCAAACGGTTTTCTGGAAGTCGAAACTCCCGTTTTGACCAAATCTACCCCAGAAGGTGCGAGAGACTATCTGGTCCCGAGTCGGGTACATCAGGGGGAATTTTACGCACTGCCACAGTCTCCTCAACTGTTTAAACAGTTATTGATGGTTGCGGGATTTGATCGTTATTTTCAGATTGCGAAATGTTTTCGCGATGAAGATTTGCGCGCCGACAGACAACCCGAATTTACCCAGATTGATCTGGAGATGAGTTTTGCCGGTCAGGAAGATGTGATCAAAGTCTCCGAAGATATGCTCAAAGCGGTGTTCGCCGCATGCGGGCATACGATTCAGACGCCGTTTAATCGTATTACCTACAAAGAGGCGATGGAGAAGTACGGTACGGACAAGCCCGATCTGCGCTACGACCTGGCGATGGTGGATGTCATCGATATTTTTGAACGATGCGATAACGAGATCTTCTCCACGATCGCAAAAGATAAACATCACAACCGTATCAAAGCGCTGAAAGTACCTAACGGAGACAATATCTTCTCCAAACGGCAGATGAAAGGGTTTGAGGATTATGTCCGAAAATTCGGTGCGAGCGGTCTGGGGTATTTTCAGATGAAAGAGGAGGGCTTGAAAGGTCCGCTGACGAAGTTCTTCACGCAGGAAGATTTGGATGAAATCATCAAAGTGACGGATCTGAAAGTCGGCGATGTGGTCTTCTTCGGTGCGGGCGAGAAGAAGCTTGTACTTGACTATATGGGGCGTTTTCGTATCTATCTTGCGGAGTTGATGGGAATTATTCCGGAAGATGTGTTCGAGTTTGTCTGGGTGGTTGACTTCCCGATGTTCGAAGTGGAAGATGGGAAAGTCAAAGCGTTGCATCATCCGTTTACAATGCCCAAAGATCTCGACAAAGAGTATATCGAGGAGATCGAATCGATCGCGTACGATATTGTCCTCAACGGTGTGGAACTGGGCGGGGGAAGTGTGCGTATTCACAAACCCGAAATTCAGCAGGAAGTTTTTAAACTCCTCGGCATCAGCGATGAAGAGGCGGAAGAGAAGTTCGGTTTTCTTATCGAAGCGCTCAAGTACGGTGCGCCGCCGCACGCGGGGTTGGCGTTTGGACTGGACAGGCTCATTATGCTGATTACCAAAAACAGTTCGATCCGTGACGTGATCGCCTTCCCGAAAACACAAAGCGCGCAGTGTCTGCTAACACAAGCGCCGAGTCCGGTCGATCCGGAACAACTCAAAGAGTTGCATATTCGTATCAGAGAAAAAAGAAAAACACAGGAGCATACATGAAAAAACTGTTTTTGATTATCGGAGCACCGGGCAGCGGTAAAACGACCGATGCGGAACTGATCGCCGAGCGACATGAAAATATCACGCACTATTCTACCGGAGATATGTTTCGTGCGGAAGTTGCCAGCGGAAGTGAACGCGGAAAATTGATCCAGTCTTACATCGACAAAGGGAATCTCGTGCCGATCGACATTGTGATCGAGACGATTGTCAACGCAATCAAAAAAGCCCCGACCGATGTGGTGGTCATAGACGGGTATCCCAGAAGTGTCGAACAGATGGAAGAACTTGACAAGTATCTGCAAAATGAGAAAGATGTCAAACTCGAAGCGGTTATCGAAGTGGAGGTGAGTGAAGAGACGGCGCGTGAGCGTGTGCTTGGACGCGGACGCGGTGCCGACGATAACGTAGAAGTCTTCAATAACCGCATGAAAGTCTACAAAGAGCCCCTCGAAGCGATCGAGAAATTTTACAGTGAAAAAGGGTTGCTCAAAAGGATCAGCGGTGAAGGGACGATCGAAGAGATCGTCGACGAAATGGATCGTTTTATTCAAAGCAAACTCTCATAATTTGATCGGTCGGAAGCGTTTGCGTTTCCGATCGGCTCTTCTTTACATCTTTTCAAATACTCAGTGCATCCAACCCCGAAGGGGCGCTTGCGTTTGCACTTTTTAGTGCGGTTTTGATGTGTTCGCGAAGCGACAAATGGTAACTCGCTTGAGTGAAATAAACACTGTTTCATGGGACTCGATTTTTTCATATTATGTTATAATTATTTACGCTAATGGAAGGAGGAGTTCATGACGGTACGACAGTGGTACGATTCGATTGGGAATGAGGGATCGATCTTCGATGTAGCGCATCCGGAGAGGTTCAAAGAGGCGACCGCGGCGATTTTGTGCAATATTCTGCATCTGGACAGTGCGCAGCAGAAAGAGGAGTTGCAGGAGTTTTGTACGCTGTTGCAAAATGATGCAGGTATTGACAAAGAGAAGCTCTCCTCCGTTACACAGGCAAATCTTAAAAGCAATATCGAAAAATATACGCGCATCGTCAAAGAGGAGCTTGGAGATGACAAAGTCAAAATGATGGAATTTATGCGTATGCTCAACCGTTTCATCATGGTCGACAAGTGCAAGGAAGAGGATTACTGTATTTTTGAAAAGGTGCGGGAGTTGTTGTTTGATCAGTGATGATTTCCGGCTGCCTCCGCGCTTGCAAAAACGCAACGGCGAAATTCGCAAAGCGGGGTTTGAGATCGAATTTACGGGCTTAAAACTCGATGCGATTGCCCGCATCGTGACGGAATGTTGCGGTGGTCAAAAAGAGGAGATTACCCCTTACCATTACAAAATCCGTCAGACATCGTACGGGACGTTCGGTATTGAACTCGACTTCCGTTTTCTCAAAGAGGAGCTGTTGCGAGAACTCCTTGAAGAGCTTGGTCTGTACGACGAAAGCGACCTGCAGTTGATTCGTCAAATCGAATCGTTCATCGCAACAGTGAGTGAGACGGTCGTACCGTATGAAATTGCCACCCCTCCGATTCCGGTGACGAAACTTGAGGTGCTTGATCGTCTCGAAGCATTGTTACGTAAAGAGGGGGCGCGTGGGACCGATGCGTCTCTTTTTTACGCTTTCGGTATTCATATCAATCCTGAAGTACCCGATTTCGAAGTCGAAACGGTGGTCGATTATCTGCGTGCATTTTTTGTTTTGTATGAGTGGCTGGTTTATACAAGCAAGACCGACTTTACCCGACGTTTGACGACCTATATTACGCCGTTTGATGACGATTATGTACTGATGGTGCTTGATCCCTCCTATCATCCCGACTGGGGGAGTTTTATCGATGATTATCTGCGTTTTAACCCGACACGAAACCGGGCACTCGATCTGTTGCCGCTTTTGAGCTGGGTCGACCATGAACGGGTGCGTAAGGTCATCGACGATCCGCGGGTACGTGCCCGTCCCACCTTTCACTATCGTTTGCCGGATTCACGGATCGACAGTGAATCGCATAATCTCGCTCATGCATGGAACCGTTGGGTTGAAGTGGAGAAGCTTGCCGAAGAGCGAGAAACACTTTCACGTCTCTCCCGGCAATATGCCGAATATCTGGCAGATCCCTTTTCGATATTCGAGGAGAACTGGGCAGAGAAGATAGAAAAATGGCTGGAGCAGAAGTGAAAAAGCCTTTGATCGGTGTGACGGGACCCGATCACGGAGGGTTTACAGCCTGGAATTTTACACGGATGATGCTTTTCTTCGCCGAAGCGCGGGCGGTACGCATCACGCCGTCGCATCCTTTTGATGTCGTAAAACTCGACGGTTTGATCATCGGCGGTGGTTCCGATATTGACCCCAGACTTTACGGAAAAAGACGACATCCGAAGACGGTGCATATCGATCGCAAACGTGATAGACTTGAATGGAAACTGATTGAAGGTGCCTATCGACGTAAAATTCCCCTGATGGGTATCTGCCGCGGGATGCAGATGTTGAATGTCTTTTTCAAAGGGACGCTCAATCAACATATTTTCGATCTCGATCTTCCCCATTTGCACCAGCGATCGGTATTTCCCTACAAAACGATCTATATTCGACCGCATACACTTTTATACAGCATCTGGCATATCCGTAAAACCGAAGTCAACAGTCTGCACCATCAGGCGGTTGAGAAGTTGGGGAAAAGGTTGCGTATCGGCGCGTGGGATGAAAACGGTATTGTGCAGGAGATTGAACATATCGACTATCCCTTTTTACTGGGGGTGCAGTGGCATCCGGAGTATATGCCGCAAAGTTATCTGCAACGAAAACTTTTTACCGCATTTGTCAGGGCAGCTGCAAAAGCTGCCGGTCATCGTTAACGGTTATGGTACATTGATTTGAGAATCGCTTCGATACGCTCTTGTGCCTTTTCAATACGCTCTTCATAATCGTTTTCAGGTTTTTGCGCGGGGAGAATGACAGGTGCGGGATGTTTTTTCGGTGTAGTGCTTGGTACGGAGACTGTTTTGGAAACGGGAGGAACAACCTTTTGTACGGTTGTTGTTTGCGTTCGGTTGTGATCCGCTACGGTTTTATTTGTTTCTGAAGTGGCGCTCTGTGACGGTTTTTGTACTTTCTGTACGGTTTTGTTTGTTTCGTTGTGTTCCGGCGGCAGGGTAGGTTCGGGTAATACGAACTCTTCGTTCTTGATCTCTTTGATGAGTGTTTTGATCCGTGTCAGGGTCGTTTTGTCCTGGACGACAATTTTGTTGTCAGGGGTGACATAGAGGCTCTGGTTCATGAGGTTGATTTCACGTATTGCCAGAATGAGAAAGAGCAGGATCAAAATATATTTCCACATCGATCGCCTTACAAAATAGGATATAATCCCATATCGGATATTTACGCGAAATATTTACGTAACTTGTCATGAAGAGGGGAGGAATCAATGGTCGAAAAACCGGTTTTTTACAGTGTCATTATCGGTACGGAACTTTTGAACGGTCGCAGAAAAGATAGCCATTTTTCATTTGTAACCGAAACATTGCGCAAAAGAGGGTGGGAGCATAAAGCTTCTTTTATCGTCAAAGATGACAAAATTTTGCTTGAAAATGTCTACAACCTGGTCAAAGCGGATTCGCATGCAGTCATGTTTTCATTCGGGGGGATCGGATCGACACCCGACGATTTTACACGTGAAGTGGCAGCAAAAGCTTTTACGGGGGAAGCACCCGTGCGTCACAAAGGGGCTGAACGTATCATATTGGCACGCCTTGGAGAACGGGCGTATCCTCATCCGATCAGAATGGCGGATTTGCCGAGAGGTGCGAAGCTGATCGAAAACCCCGTCAATAAAATGCCAGGTTTTCAACTCGAAGATCGTTTTTTCTTTGTACCCGGGTTTCCCGAGATGGCACATCCGATGATCGGAGGGGTGCTTGATAGGTTCTATGCGAAAAATGTGCGTAAATATAGTTGTAATTTTGTTGTCGAAGGAAGTGAAGCGATGTTGATCGACATCATGGAACAGCTTCCCGAAGATCTGGAGCTTTCATGTCTGCCCGCTTTTGACGGCGAGCGTCGCAGCGCCGAAATTTACCTCGCTGACACCGATCCTGAAAAGGTGCAAAAGTGGTGCACCTTTTTTAAGGAAGAGTTGCATAAAATACGTCTAAAATTTAAGGAGTTATGAATGGATATCAGCAAAATCAAACCCGGTTCCAATCCCGATAAAATCAACGCCCTGATCGAAATTCCCTACGGTTCGAATATCAAATATGAACTTGACAAAGAGAGCGGCGCGGTCGTAGTCGACAGAATCCTCTATTCGGCAATGTTCTATCCCGCAAATTACGGCTTCGTGCCCAATACACTCGCGGATGACGGTGATCCGGCGGATATTCTGGTCATCAATGAAAACGCGTTTCAGGCGGGTTCTGTCATTGCGTGCCGTCTGATCGGTGTACTTGTGATGGAAGATGAAGCGGGTATGGATGAAAAACTGGTCGCGGTACCGGTTAGCAAAATCGATCCTACATATGATCATGTCGAGAGTCTCGACGATCTGCCCAAAGCGACGCTGGATAAAATCAAGAACTTTTTTGAAACTTATAAAATGCTCGAACCCGGCAAATGGGTCAAAGTCAAAGATTTTCAGGGAAAAGAGGCAGCACAAAAGATGCTGCAAAAAGCGATTGACGCTTACAAAGCATAATCTCCCAAAAGTCGCCGATTTTGTCGGCGACGCCTTCCGATTTATCTCTTCCGTAAAACTGCCGATAATAGTATTATCATAATTTCATTTCATAGTGATCGGAGTATGTATCATGATCTACAAAACAGCAGGTTTGGCGGCACTGTTACTCTTCTTGAATGCGTGCGGCGGCGGTGCGGCAACATCGGATAGCGGAAGCGGAGGCGATTCGGGAAACGGTTCCCAAAACGGCGGCGGATCGAAGGCGAGTTTTCAGGTATCTGCGGGAGAAGATCAAAATGTCACACTTCATGAAGATGTCACACTCAGGGCAAAAGTCCAAAACGCGCCCGCTCAGGCAACGTATCTTTGGCAAGAGGGAGATACGACGCTAAGCAGTGACCAGGTGTTGATCAAAAGAGATTTTACACCCGGAACACATATCCTGACCGTGAAAGTCACGGATCCCGCGACAAAGCAGTACGCTACCGACACGGTGCAAATTACCGTCTCTCCCTGGCTGATGACCGAAAACAATGAGAGTGATCAAAGAACGCTGTATCATTATGATGCCGCGGGATATTTGCAGGCAAAAGAGATCTATGATCTGCAGGATGGATCACTGAAGCGTAAAGAGCGGTATAGCTACGATGCCAAAGGCGAGATGCAAACTTTTCAAGTCGACGCTGACGGCGACGGCAATGACGATGAGAACTACCGTTACACTTATGATGGACGTGGATTTACGACGTCAATGTTCTACGATGAACACGCAGACGGTTCGATTGACAGTCATGAAACTTATACCTATACGGCAAGCGGCAATCTGTTAACCAAAAAGATCGACAACAGTGACGGTTCCAAAGCAACTGAAAAATATGTTTACGATGCTTCGGAAAATTTGATTCGTTATGAAATCGACAACGGGAGCGACGGCACAGTCGACTATGTGGAGCAATACACCTACAATGCGGACGGCAATATGCTCTCCAAAACCATCGACGACGGCAACGACGGTACGGTCGAATTTAGTGAGACGTATCAATACACAGAGAAACAGGTAGTTTTGTATCAAAAAGATGAAAACGGTGACGGTACGGTCGATTATGCGGAACATTATCGTTACAATAGTGCCGGGGATATGGTCGAAAAAGGGTATGATACCGACGGTGACGGTTCAAATGATATTGTCGAGCATTATGCTTATGACGCACAGCATCGACAGACCGAATTCAGACAAGACAACAATAACGACGGTCAGGACGACTACCGCACACACTACAGCTACAATGCCGCGGGAAAACTGCTGAAACTCGAAGAGGACAGTAACGGTGACGGTACGATCGATCAAACCTTTACCTATATCTACGATGCGACGAATCATCTGACAGAGACGCGAAAAAACGGCGAAGTGATTCAGCGACAGAGTTGGCGTAAATTCAATTAGTTTAAGTGCTCCTAAAAAGGTTCATGATAGAATGAACTTTTTGAAGGAGTGATCTATGCGTAACCGTTTTTGGATAACAACCGTTCTTCTGCTTTTGCTCGGAGCGTTGTACGCGTTCGGTTTCATAAATCCGTTTGCTTCGACAAAAACGGATCAAAAAGTTTCGACAAAAAATCTGCTGGCAATCAGTTGGCAAAACGCTTTTTGCGAGACACACCGAAACAAAAGAGAGTGTCGCAACGTCAAACCTTCCGCCTACAGTGCTTCCCACTTTACCTTGCACGGATTATGGCCCCAGCCGCGCAGCCGTGTAAATTGCAAAGGGGTGCGTAACTTCCGGCTTCCCGACAAACTCTACCGTCAGCTTCTGGTCGTGATGCCCGCCGCAAAGAGCGGTTTGCATCGCCACGAATGGAAAAAACACGGTACCTGTTACGGTAAAAGTCCCGAAGCCTATTTCAAAGATGCGATCTCACTGCTGGAGCAGGTAAACAGCTCCGTCGTCAGGGAACTCTTTGCCCGAAATGTCGGGAAAATCGTCACGATCGATCAGGTACGATTTGCGTTTGACAAAGCGTTTGGCAGAGGGAGCGGCAGAAAAGTGAAGATGGTTTGCGATCACGGGTTGATTACGGAACTTTGGATCAACCTCGAAGGGAAAATCGATCGGGGAGTTTCCCTCTCGGAGCTGATGAAAAACGCACCCTCCGTACACGGCGGATGTAAAAGAGGACGCGTGGATGCGGTCGGTTTTAGTCGATAAGATCGTGCTGGTGTGTCAGCTCCTCTAAAAAAGTGGTGGCATAGGCGCCTTTAGGAAGGGTGAAGGAGAGTTCGAACCACGCTTCACTCTCTTTGTAGGTATAGTCGATCTCCTCCGCCCAGATCCAGGCAAATCGTCTGGTTCCCTGCATCTTTTCACAAAAATTTTCACACGCTTTGGTAATATCTTTTTCATAATTGCCCGCGACTCCCGTCGCGTGCAGCGCTTTTTTGCCGGGAAGGAGTCCGGTAGCTGTAATCTGTCGCTTTGCAAAACGTGTACTCTCCTGCCGGATATCTTCACCTAAAAACATCTTTCCATACGGATAGTGGTGCAGCAGTTCCCCGGGCAGCAGTTTGAAAAAGCGGGGTTGCGCTTTGATTTGTCTGACCGTTTCACGCGGAAAATTGAAGAGGTTGAAAAGCTCTTTCTCATCGAACGCGTCAAACAGTTTGCTGATCTCGACACGCTTGGAGAGCCAGAGGTTGAAAAGGTGACTCTGATAGGCGGAGATGAAGAAGTTGCGCAGTTTTTTGTTTCGCTCCCTGCGTTTGCCCTCCAGTATCTCTTTCCCACGTTCATAATTGTTTCCTTCCCGTCCGAAACGCTGATAACCGAAATAGTTCGGGAAACCCTCTTTTTGTACGATGTTTAAAACATTTTCCAAAATACGCGCTTCGGTCGGCGTGACCTTTTTCAAACGAACGAAAAACCGGTTCCCTTTGAGGTGTCCGGTTTTGATTTTGTTGGTGTGCCGGGTCATTTCGAGAATTTTGATCTTTTCATGGGAAAAGTTGCTGAAGTGCGTTTCAAATTTACGATGTACGGAGATATACTGAATCGTCATACCGTCTTTGTCTTTGAGTCCTGCGTAACCGAAATCTCGCACTTTTGCGCCGCTTCGTTCACTGAAGGTCTGGAGCATATCCCAAGTGGTCATATCCTTTTTACGTACTTTGAGAATCAGATGTTCCCCTTCACCGGAAAAATCGTAAAGCGGTACTTCCGTCACGACAAAATCTTTGCTGTTTTTACTAAATCGTGTATGCAGCGGGGTGTGGTTAAGATAAAAAAGACGGTTCATGTGACTCCTGAAAATGGTTTTCGGGGCATTCGCTCTCGTACCGACCGGGTACGGCACGCGCGAAGATTGTCAAATCGACTTCATGTTTTGCGGCGATCTTTTCCAGTCTATCCAAATTTTTCGGATCAAACGTGAAAAGTATTTCGTACTCTTCACCGCTGCACAACTCTTCGTGCGAAATGTTACGAATAAACGCAAATCCGATGCGGTTGATTTGGCTGAGCCTTGAGAGGTCTTTGCTCAGTCCGTCTGAAATGTCAAGCGCAGCATGTAAGCAGGGGGCTGCTTCGTAGAAGAATGCGGCATGCAGTTTTGGGCGGATAAATTTGGAATCCGGGGGTATCGATTCCCCTGCAAGCAGACGTTTTAAGTCCCTGCCGACACTTCCGAGCGACCCGGTATGGGCGACCAGATCTCCTTCACGCACACCGGTGCGTCGGACAGGATGTGTCGTATGAGAGATCAGGGTGATTGAAATATCGAGCTTCTCTCCGGCGACGGTATCTCCGCCGATAATCTCGATATCATATGCCCGTGCTGTTTCGATAAATCCCGACGCGAGTTGTTCGAGCTGTGTGGGGGAAAAGTGTGACGGGATTTTGATACCGAGCAGGGCATATTTCGGTCTGGCGTTCATGACGATCGCGTCGGAGATATTGACCAGCAGACTTTTTGCGGCGATCTCTTCCAGACTCATCCATTCGCGTTTGAAGTGTATATCTTCACAGAAGAGATCTTTGCTGTAGACCGTATTGCCGATAACGGCGCCGTCGTCTCCGATCTGCAGAGAAGGAAACTGGTTGATGAAAAAGGACTCTTTATCTTTCACGCTTTCCTTTCGGTAATATTTGTCCGCTTTTACTTTGGAATCTGCTCCGTAAAAAGTTCTTTATTATTTAGTATACCATAGAATGAGGTAATTTATCGGGGAAGGGGATATGGATGCAACTGCGTGAGGCATTGGAAATTTTTATTGACGATTTGCTGGAAGGGCGTTTTTACGACGCACATGAAGATATGGAAGCTTACTGGCATACGATTCGCAAAACCGACCATCCGCTCAAAAATCTCTGCAAAGGGCTTATCAACGGTGCGACGGCGTTTGAACTAATACGACTGGAGCGTTACGAGGGAGCCAGGCGTGTCTGGCAAACATATGAAAAATATCGACCGCTCTTGTGTGAAGGGATTGAAGCGTATGATCTTTTTATGAGAGCGGATGAAATACTTTTTCATTTAAAAGAAGAAAATCAAAAATATTTGTAAATACTAAGCAGTCTTATAAGTCGTTGCAACCGCCTCCCCAAAGTTGGCAGTATAACTCTTTCTTATTTTTATATACATATCGTAACACTTTTTGGCGAGAAATTGGTTGAAGTGTAACTTTTGGTATATTTTTAGTCTCGTTATACTAGAATATTACAAATTTCTATTTTTACTAAAAGGACAGGCTTAATGAGCATACCGATTCATACATATGACGCTGTGATAGTAGGTGCGGGACTTGCGGGACTTGCAGCTGCCAGAGAGCTCAAAAAACAGGGTAAAAACGTTGTGGTGTTGACCAAGCTTCATCCTCTCAGAAGCCATTCCGGAGCCGCGCAGGGAGGGATAAACGCGGCACTTGCGGAAGGTGACAGCATTGAACTTCATGAATTCGATACGGTCAAAGGAAGCGACTACCTTGCCGATCAGGATGCGGTCGAGTTTATGTGTAAAACAGCGCCCGAAGCGATTCGCTGGGTTGAGCATATGGGTGCGGTGTTCAGTCGTACGCCGGAGGGGAAAATCGCTCAGCGTCCGTTTGGCGGACAGTCCCATCCCCGCGCCTGTTTCGCGAAAGACAGAACGGGTCTGACACTCCTTCAGACACTTTTCGAACAAGCCAACAGACTCGATGTCGAATTTAAAGACGAATGGTATGTCTCCGACATTATTTATGATGAAGAGAGTGCGACCGTCAGCGGTGTCGTGGCATACGATATCCGTACCAGCGAACCTGCGATCTTCAACGCCAAAGCGGTGATGTTTGCGACAGGCGGTTACGGACGCGCTTTCAAAATCAACTCCAACGCGCATGCCAATACGGGTGATGCCCTTTCCATCGTTGCCAGACACGGGTTGCCTCTGGAAGATATGGAGTTTGTCCAGTTTCACCCGACAGGTTTGGCAGGAACGGGTATTTTGATGAGTGAAGCGGCACGGGGTGAGGGCGGTAAACTGCTTAACTCCAAAGGGGAGCGCTTCATGGAAAAATATGCTCCGGATAAGATGGAGCTTGCGCCGCGCGATCTCGTCAGTCGTTCCATTACGCTTGAGATTTTGGAAGGCAGAGGTGTCGGACCGAATAAAGACGCGGTCTATTTGGACCTGACCCATCTGGGTAAAGAGAAGATCATGGAGCGTCTGCCGGAGTTGCGTGACCTGGCGCTGACTTTCCTGGGACTCGATATGATCAAAGAGCCGATCATGATCGCGGCGACCGCACACTATTCGATGGGCGGTATTCCGGTGACGATTGCTGGACATGTTAAAAAATCTCCGACAGAAACAGTAACCGGTTTCTACGCTGCGGGTGAGTGTTCATGTGTGAGTGTCCACGGTGCGAACCGTCTGGGTGCGAATTCAGTACTTGAAGCAATGCTGTTTGGACGTCATGTCGGGCAGACGATTGCCAAAGATCTGGACAATCTCACACTCAAACCGGCACAGGAGAGCGACGCCGACAGAGCGATCAAAGAGATGCAGACGATTCTGCAAAACAACGGTATGGAACGTGTGCCGAAGATCAGACAGGAATTGCAGTCGACTATGACCGAAAACGCAGGTGTTTTCAGAACGGAAGAGTCGCTTAAAAAACAGAAAACAATCCTCAAAGAGCTTCATGAACGATACAAAAATATCCGTATTGACGACAAAAGCAAAACATACAATACCGATCTTCAGGAAGCGATTGAACTTGGGCATATGCTCGATTACGCTTCGTTTATTGTCGAAGGAGCGCTGGCGCGTAAAGAGAGCCGCGGTGCACACTACCGAAACGATTTTCCAAAACGCGACGATAAAAAGTTTTTGAAGCATACCTACGCGTATATGGGTAAACGTGGTGCAATCAAACTCGAATATGCAGATGTGGTTTTAGGGAAATTCGAACCACAAGAACGAACGTACTAGGATGAGACGATGGTAAAAGAAGAAAAAAAGAAATTGTTGTTCAACGTATTCAGATTCAACAGTGAGACGGACTATCTGCCCCATTATGACAAGATCGAGATGGAAGTGGGTGCGGGTGAAGTGGTGCTCGATATTCTCAACCGTATCAAATGGGAACACGACGGATCGTTTTCGTACCGCAGAAGCTGTCGCCACGGTATCTGCGGCTCCTGTGCCGTCAAAGTCAACGGTCGCGCGACACTGGCTTGTAAAGACCGGGTTGCCGATCTGGTTGAAATGTTTGGGGAAGAGCTGACGATCGAGCCGCAAAACAAAGCCAGAGCGGTCAAAGATATGGTCATCGACAAGAAAGATTTCTGGACCAAATATAACAGTGTCGAGCCGTATCTGAAAGCGGAGATTGATGAACACCCGACGCAGGAGAATATCGTACCGCCGAAGCTTGCGGAGTTGATCGACGATGCTGACTACTGTATTCAGTGCGGTAACTGCTACTACTCCTGTCCTGCGGTTCAGGCGAATGAGGATTATCTCGGACCTGCTGCACTGGCACTGACATACCGTTTCAAT